>JAPKCW010000105.1:0-7003 GCA_028822815.1 Nitrospinaceae bacterium
AATTTTTATTTTCTTATGACCAGGAACTTGGATCTGTTGAAATAACAAATTATCACAGATTTACAACCGTTCCCACTGCCATGAATTTTAAAAACAGCTTTGCGAGCATCGGATTCCTCGCTCCACCCAGCATTCATGAACCATTCACCCAGGATCCATGGCTTGTCTACAAATACATTTTAACCCTGGACTTTAGAATTCGAGACAACTACAAAAAAAATACTTCCAATTATATTAAAATTATCAGCTGGACCTTTAATGACGAGAAAAAAATAAGGTGTTTGATAAATCTGGGAGTCGATGGAATTGTGACGGACAATCCGAAAATGTTAAGGAGAATTGCCTTGGATATGGGAAAAAATATAGATTAATGGAGCCACACCTTGTGCGCTCTATAAAGGGAAATAACAGATTATTGCTTTATTTCATCCCCTACCAAGGCACTGCCTGGCGAAATCATCACCGCTATAAAGATCAGGAATGCATTAATTCGGTTTCGCGATTTTGACATTTGGCACCTGCAAGCCGAAATAGGGAGTCAACTCATTGGGGATCGACATTTTACGATATAATTTGTGAAATTCCTCATCGGAAAGATCCTGCTGCAACAGTTGCTGAACCTGCTCGGCAGAAACGATCTGTTGTGAAGGTTCATCAAACATCGTGACTCCAACACCCATCCAATGGGTATGGATAAACTGCTGTTGCACCAGGCTCTCCACACCGGTACTGTATTGCATGGATTTTTTGATGATATGCTGGGCAATATAAACAGGAACACATCGCCCCACCGCTATCACTTTCGAGGTCTCGCCCATGGGATACACCCTCAAAGCCACACGTGTGGAACCGATTTCCCCAAACTCCTGAAAGACTTGTTTTCTTTGCTTGCGATAAGATTTGGAAATAAAACCCTCAATTTTGATACTTTTTTTATCTACCGACTCGCATTTTTCCTCCGCAAATACGAGAGACGCACCCACCAACACCAAAATCATCAAAACAGGAATTGCCCGCTTCATGAGGTGCTCCAATAACAACTGTTCTTTTTTATAGCGCATAATCAATTTCCCTGTTTCTCCAGTTAAAGACAAATCCTCTGTTATAATATATAATATCGGGTTGGTTGCGGCTTGCTCCCTCTATGGGGACTTTTGCTTGTTTATGAATTCTTCAGCGCTTTGCTCGCTTGAAAAATAGTATTCTTTGTCATTGATGGTTTTTTTGATCGCTTCAGATTTTGGGATATACACCCCGTTGTTGGGGTCCATAACCATTTCTGTGGGTTCTTGTTCTGCGGACGAGCTTTTTGCAGGAAAAAGCGCACGCGCAACAAGAATCAGCAGGATTACGACAATTCCAAATAATGCTAAACGGACCATTTCTTCATTTTAAAGTTTTGCCAGCCGAATATCAACCCGGCAAGTGTCAGCAGAACAAGCGTGCGAGCAACCTTGCCGCAAGCGGACGGGGTATCCTAATGAAGTATTATTTTAGCAAGCTGTGGGGAATAAAACCCACTTGTGAGATTTGATTGATAAATTCTGATCCATGAACGATGAAACTACATTTGAATTAGATAAACCGGAGCAAGATAAGCCCATGGTGCCGGCGGTCCGGACAAAAGGGGCCCTGGTCCCACGCGATCCTTTTTACGCTTACCTTCAGGAAGTCCGTAAGTATCCGGCCCTGACGGAAGAAGAGGAAAAGGAGTTGGCCATTCGTTATAAAGAAACCGGGGACCTCGAATCCGCCTATAAACTGACCACCGCCAACCTGATGCTGGTTATTAAAATCGCCATGACGTTCAAGCGTGAATGGCAAAACCTGATGGACTTGATTCAAGAAGGCAATGTTGGCCTGATGAAAGCAGTTAAAAATTTCGATCCTTTTCGAGGTGTACGTCTTTCCACCTATGCCACCTGGTGGATCAAGTCGTATATCCTGAAACATATTCTCGACAACTGGCGACTGGTGAGGGTGGGCACCACCAACGCACGGCGAAAACTGTTGTTCAACCTGAAAAAGGAAAAAGAAAAACTGGAGCGAGAGGGGTTTGACCCTACCACCAAACTGCTGGCCGAACGGTTTGGGGTTGAAGAGACAGAGGTCATCGATGTCTCCGCCAGCATCGGCGCGATGGATGTTTCCATTGACACACCGGCTCATCCCGACAGCACCATGACTCCTGCACAAACCCTTTCACAGGGCGGAAAATCTGTCGAAGAAAATGTAGAGTTGCAGCAGTTCCGACAAATTCTCAATGAAAATATTGAAAATTTTAAAGGCGGGTTGAATCCCAACGAAATAGAAATTCTCGAAAAACGCATTCTTTCCGAGGATCCTTTATCACTCCAGGAAATTGGCGACCAGAGGGGAGTCACTCGCGAGGCAGTGCGCCAAGCCGAACAACGGTTGTTAAAAAAATTTAAAACTTATATTGAAGAAAAAATGCCGGAAGCGGCAGACCATTTTCCAAACTGAGGAGGAGTATTATGAGTACCCGGACCGAAACCGACAGCATGGGAGAGATCGATGTCCCGGCTAACAGGTACTATGGAGCCCAAACCGCGCGATCATTGATCTATTTTGATATCGGCACTGAAACTATGCCGCGCGAAATCATCCGGGGAATGGGCATATTGAAGAAGGCTTCGGCCATGGTCAATGCTGAACTGGGGCTCTTACCTGAAAATATCAAAGACTTGATATGCCAGGCCGCCGATGAAGTGATCGAAGGAAAACTGGATAAACATTTTCCCCTGAGAGTTTGGCAAACCGGTAGCGGAACTCAATCCAACATGAACTCAAACGAAGTTATCGCTAACCGGGCTATTGAGATAGCGGGTGGGACCATTGGCTCAAAAGACCCGGTGCACCCCAACGACCATGTTAACAAGGGTCAGTCTTCCAACGATACCTTCCCCACAGCAATGCATATCGCAGCGGTGGAGCGCATTCGCGACGCACTCATCCCCTCGATATCGACCTTGGCTGACTCGTTCCGAAAAAAAGCCAACGAATTTCAAGATATCATAAAAATTGGCCGAACCCATTTGATGGACGCAACCCCGCTTACTCTGGGCCAGGAGTTCAGCGGATACACCACGCAGTTGGAATACGCGCTCGACCGTATTAATGGTTGCATGCCCAGAATGTATCAAATCGCGCTGGGCGGAACCGCAGTGGGGACCGGCCTCAACTCGCACAAGGATTTCGCCGTAAAAGTCGCCAGGCAAATCGCCGACCTCACCCAATGTCCGTTCGTCACCGCACCGAATAAATTTGAATCTCTCGCGGCGCACGATGCCATTGTTGAGACCAGCGGCGTTTTAAAAACTATCGCCTGTTCGCTCATGAAAATCGCCAACGATATACGCTGGCTAGGGTCCGGTCCCCGATGTGGAATCGGGGAAATCGTCTTACCTGCCAATGAACCGGGAAGCTCCATCATGCCAGGCAAGGTCAACCCCACCCAGTCTGAAGCAATGACAATGGTCGCGGCGCAGGTGATTGGCAATGACACCGCTATCAATGTAGGCGGATGCTCCGGTAATTTTGAACTCAATGTTTTCAAACCGGTGATGATTTACAATCTGCTTCAGTCCATTCGCCTGCTTGCCGATTCCTGCCGGTCTTTCAACGACCACTGTGTGGTCGGCATAGAACCCAATAAAACACAAATCGAAAAACATCTTAAAAGCTCACTCATGCTGGTCACGGCTCTCAATCCGCATATCGGTTACGACAACGCCGCTAAAGTGGCAAAAAAAGCCTATCAGGATAACAGCACGCTGAAAGAAGCGGCGGCGGCTTTGAATATGCTCACGCCCGAGGAATTTGACGAAAAAGTGCGGCCCGAAAATATGATCGGCCCGAAGGGATGATGGCTGCCAGACTAGGGTTATTTTGAGAATCCGGCTTATTACCAAGGAGTAGAGAAGTATGTTTCAAAGTTGGGAAACTTTTATAGGAATTGTGGTCGTGCTTGCTATTTTGCTTCCCATCATACTAAAAAAAATGTATTGAGCAGGAAACAGATATTAAGCGAAGAAATGCTCTGACGGTTAGATTTTACAGCTGCAAACTTGAGCTGTTTAATTTTTTAAAACACGCGACCCCGACTAACACCCCGCCTTGGTTGGTCACTGCAATACATTCCGCATCATGTTCCAACATGATTTCCGCCGCTCTGGTCGGCATCGATGGAGTCAAAATTGTCCAGCAGATCTTGACCGCTCCCTGTCGCATCTATTTTTTTCTGAACTTCGTTGAGATCTAGTCCGCCCGAACGATTGGAATCCTCTTTCTGGAAACGCTGAAAAACCTGCTGGGACAAACTGCTGAAAATCGTTGAACCGAGTCCTCCACTGCCTCCGATCATTGAATTACCCTCCACCAAAAAGATGGTTAAAGTCGGGCTATTCCATGCCCTATACATCCTTAACGGTATCTGCGAAAAAGGCCATAAGCTTTTATTTAAAAAGGGTTATAGCAATTGCAAAATCAAGGGGTTTCCCGTTAATTTTTCTAAAGAGGAGGCGATTCATGGATCCACTGAGGGAGAGGTCAATCTGCGTAGCGGAACATCTGGTTAACGCAATTGAGGGCACGGCGCTGAGTTTCCGGGTCGATTTCGATGATGCTATGCGGACTGGGGTTTTCGAGCACGTTTAATATATCTTCCAACGAATTGGACTTCATATATTTGCAAAGTGTACAGCTACCGGCAAATGTCTTTTCCGGAAATTCGGATTGCAACAAACCCGTCAACCCACACTCGGTGAGCAAAAAGAACGAGTCCCGCTGCGACTCACGCACATGGTTGAGCATTTGGCTGGTACTTCCTACATAATCGGCTTTACCCACCACTGAAGAATTGCACTCGGGGTGTACGAGAATTTCCACACCTTCAAAGTTTCTCCGTACCTGGTCAATACTTTCCGGCTGGTACTCCTCATGAACGTAGCAGGTGCCATCCCAGAGTCGGATATCTTTATTCACGCCTTTTTCTTTAAGGTGATTGATAACGTTTTCGCCCATAAGCTTGTCGGGCAAAAAATAAATCTTGTCGTTCGGGATTTTTTCAATAATCGCGTAAACATTGGAAGAGGTGACGCACACGTCACACTGGGCTTTCACCTCGGCGGTCGTGTTGATATAGCAGACGAATGTGTAGCCGGGAAATTCTTTGCGGAGCCGGATAACATCCTCCGCCGTTATGCCATCGGCCAGTGAGCAACCGCCGTTGGGGTTGGGATCCAGCACCGTTTTTCCCGGATTGAGAATCTTGGCGGTCTCCGCCATAAAGCGAACCGCTGAAAAAACGATAACATCGGCATCAGACTCTTTTGCGTTTTTGGAAAGGCCATACGAATCGCCAGTGTAGTCGGCGACACTGTAAAAAATTTGCGGTGCGACATAATTGTGCACGAGAATAATGGCATTCTTTTCGCGCTTGAGGTCTTCAATCCTGCTTATGGTGGGAAGCAACAGCTCACAATGTTCCTGGGTAAACCGGCAAACCGGATTGCCCACCTGAATATCTTTAAGCTTTTCGTATAATTTTTCTGCGGTAATCATGAATTTTCCCTGCTGGCATAGAGCCCCCGGTGGCAAATACCAATGGCCCCACGCCTAGTGGTTAGCCCGGCGGCCAGTTCATGGTTCGACCACCCAAAAGATGAAAATGTATATGAAACACAGATTGCCCGGCACCGGCTCCACAATTGACCACCAACCGAAATCCTGATTTATCGAGTCCTTTTTCTTTTGCCAGTTGATTCGCCACACTAATCACCGAACCCATCAGCACATGGTCCTTTTCCTCGACATCCAGCAAAGTGTCCTGATGAATTCGGGGAATGATCAGAATATGCGTAGGGGCCTGCGGATTGATATCATTAATCGCGAACAACGTGTCCGATTCATAAACCTTATCAGAAGGAACACTGCCCTCGCTGATTTTACAGAACAGGCAATCACTCATATGATTTTTTTTCCCGACTCCCCGGGTTTTTCATATCCCTGCTTTCTTCATTTTCGGGATCGCACATGGGATCAAACTGGTTAAGGTGCTCTATGATTTCTTCTTTGTAGGAGACGAACGGATCGAGCATCAGGAACGGTTCGTCTGTTTTACTCAGGCGAAAGCCAATCCAGTCTATGAGATAACCCATGTGAGCATGCTGGTTCATAAGCCGTTTAATGAGTTCGCCCCGGCCCTGTGCCCGGGTCCCTCTTGGAGGATTTACTTTTGAGAATTCGACCGCCTCATCAGTGGTTTTCCTGTAACCCTCTCCATTGGCCTCCAATCCCCAGAACAGGCCGGTTTCCTTGTTCAAGTTATGGTACTCCAAGTCCAGGCTTTTGAGCCAAGGGTCGTTCCATTCCAGGTTTTCTTCGTTTCTGAACTCGTTAAGCATCCAATATTTGCTGGCCCAGTCCACTCTGCCGATCACGGCTTCCGGTCCTTTAGGCAAATCGGTCAAGACCGATTCCCAACCTTCCAGAATCCAGTCCGTCTCTCGGTCCGTTCCAGCCAGGTGTTCCTTGCAGGTATTCAAAATATCCCATTGCAGTTCTAGGGCGGTAGAAGAATTTCCCGAAGCCAGTTTCACGCGCCACTTGAAATCCGGGTCGCGAGAAATGGACCGCATAGATTGGACTGAGTCTGCAAGAATCCATTCCCGTTTGGCGACCCCCAACTGCATGATTTCCAGCATGAGCGTTGTGGTGCCCATCTTCATGGCGGTCGCAAACTCACTCATGTTGGAGTCGCCAACCAGAAGATGTATGCGCCGGTATTTGCTAGGGTCCGACAAGGGTTCGTCGCGGGTGTTGACAATCGCCCGGTTATACTGCACCCACCGGTAAAATTCGTTGGGGATGTGATCGGCCCTTTGTGAAATCTGAAAATTCACCTCATCGCCCCGCTCTTCATCAGGCGTGACGCTTTCCCAATCTCGAAACGGGTGGGGATCGCAGGAACCGATGCGGCCAG
>JAPKCW010000106.1:0-6990 GCA_028822815.1 Nitrospinaceae bacterium
CAAGCTAACCAGCCTGGGCAAAGCCTTTGAGGAAATTTCAGAAGGGTTTCATACATTGAAAAGCCCGCAATCCACACCCGTTTCACCCGTTGAGGCAACGCCGCAGGCAAGAAAATTCAAGGAATCTGAAATCACCTTTAATCTCCCGGACGAACTGAAACGGGAGTTCGAACAACAGCTCGAACGCTTAAAAGAAAAGGAAGAACAAACCAATATCAAAATGCGAGGGATTCTTGCGAAAGAAAAAGAGCTGGAGGAAAACAAGGTCCGCCTTGAACAAGAAAATTCCGAGTTTCGCATACGCCTGCAAAAACTGCGCGAAGAAGAGCAAAAACATATTGAACAATCAAAGGAGCAATCCGAAAAAGAAACGGCCAGATTTCGCCAGGAACTGGAGGAAACCCGAGAGGAACTGGAGACTCTGAGAAGCGAAAGAAGTAATCTTTTAACGGAACATGAAGCATCACGCTCCAAGTTGGATACAGACTTTTCACGCAGGGATCAGATATTCAGGGCGAAGTTCGATGAGATGATGGATTTGATGGAAAAAATGTTTGCAGAAGAGAAGACCCTGCAAAAACGTAAGGAGCAGGACTATAAATCATCCAAAGCAAAACAGTTGCAAATCAAAAAAGTTTCCCAGCAACAGGCTAAAAAAAACCAGCTACTCGTTAAACTCTCAAAATCACTGGAAACCGAAAAGACAACCTTCAAGCTCAGGCTGAAAAAAGAGTTTGAAAAGTGGAAAGAGGAACTGGAGCAGGAATACCAGAGAAAGTCGGAATATCATATTCGTCGGTTGGAAGAGTTTGAAGAAGATGAAGAACGCCTGGGCCGTGAAAACGAAAGGCTGAGAATCCAAGAGCAGGGACTGGCTCTTGAAGCGCAAAGAAAGGCCGATGAACAAACGAAAAAGCGCTTGGCAGAACTGGAAAAACGGGAGAAAGAATTCGCGCGAAAACAAAAAATCCTTAACAAACATGAGAAAGAAAATGGTGTTGAAAAAGCGAGTCTCCTGAAAGAATTGAGCGGCATTGAGGGAGGCAAGTTCGCCGTGGACCAGATCAAAACCGCCGCGGAAATTCAGGACGGTCTTTTAAAAAGAAAGAGAAAACTATTAAAGGCGATGGAAGAAGATCCTTTAAAAGTAGAACAGGAAATCCAGAAAAAAACCCGGGAACTGGAAGAAGCATTCGAAAAGGAAACCAAAAAGGTTGCAGAACAAACCAAGGCCCTCCTTGAACAACAAAAGCGCCAGCGAAATAAAGAAAAAGTTTTATTGGAAAGGGAATCCCAGGAACTTAAACTCATGAACGAGGAATTCGAAGAGTTTAAAAACTCCCTGGAAGTAGAACAAATAGAAAAAGAGATGGCCATTGATGAGAAAGAGGAAAAATTGCTGAAGGAAGAACAGAAAATACTGGCTCTCCAGCAACAACAAATGGCCGAAGAGAAACAAGTACGAGAACAGATATCTGAAGCTGAAGCTGAAGCCATGCAGGAACTTCAGGATATCCAACTTATCAAAGCCGATGTCGCCCAGCATCAAGAAGAAGTAAAAAACTTTCTCAATGATTTTAATATAACCTATTCCAATATCCTGAATTCGCAAAGTTCTGATTATGAAGTTTTCAAGAAACGAATGGCTCCCATGGAAGAAGAGGCGGCGCGCCTGACCTCAAACCTGAAAGAAAAGGAAAAATTTATTACCGAAGAAACCCTTTCCGCAGAAAAAGAAATGCGGGAAAGACTCAAGCACAAGGAGTCGATGGTTGACTCCAGGGAAGATGACCTGAGAAAACGCGTGGAGGAATATCAGAAATTCGTGCAGGAACTGGCTGAAGTTAAGAACTCCATGAACGAAGAAGATGAAGCCAGAAAAGCGGAGTTGATGCACAACCTGTCTCACTACGAAAACAAGCTAACCAGCCTGGGCAAAGCCTTTGAGGAAATTTCAGAAGGGTTTCATACAGAAAAAGAAAAAGGCCAGATTGAGTTTGTCCCCGAAGAAGAAGACAAAAAGGTCCTGGGGTTTGGCGGTGCCCTGGCCGAGGCCGAATGGCCTCTGGCCATCCGCCTCCGTTTGGGGCTGGTCACCTCCAGCGAAAATAGTCCCCATATCATGGATTGCCTGTACAAATTCAGTGAAAAATGGGATGAGTGGGTGCGTGTTCCCGAAGGAAGTCTCTTAATGGGCCACCCTCGCTCCAAAGATTCAGCGCCCCACAAGCAGATCCAGATTGAGAAACCTTTCCTGATAAAGAAATATCCGGTTACCAACATCGAATTTTTTCGCTTTATCAACGAGACCAATTACAAAACCGAGGCGGAAACTATAATTGATGCCATCGTTTATCAAAGTGGGAGTCTGGCTTTGCAAGGTACCGGGGATTCTTCCATCCGGTCCTCTTTTTCCAATCCCAGTCTGGGACCGGTTAAAAACGCTTACTGGCTTTGCCCCGATGGTCAACCCAACTCCTTATACGGAAAACATAATCACCCTGTAACCCAGGTCTCTTGGAATGATGCTCAGGCCTATTGCAAATGGAAAAGCGAGCTGACGGGGCAGACAATTCGGTTACCGAGTGAAAAGGAATGGGAATATGTCGCCAGCAACTTCGGCAAGTTACCACCCGAGCATTTTTTCTGGGATGAGGACCGGATTGTCGAGTTCTGCAATATTGAAGAAACCGGAGTCTTGGACACCCTACCGGTCGATCATTTTCCGGAGAATGAAAATGCTGGAGGAATCAGGGACCTCTTTGGTAACGTTTTCGAATGGGTGCAGGACACGCAGGACAAAAAATTTTCCAACGGATCTTCCCAAGGCCTGGAATACAAAATAGCGAGGGGCGGAAGTTTCATCACTCACTTCAAACATATTGCGGCTTGGCGGCGAATTTCCTTTTTAAAAAGCTATTGCACTTCATTCCTGGGTTTTCGAACGGTTTGTTCAGAAGGGTTTCATACAGAAAAAGAAAAAGGCCAGATTGAGTTTGTCCCCGAAGAAGAAGACAAAAAGGTCCTGGGGTTTGGCGGTGCCCTGGCCGAGGCCGAATGGCCTCTGGCCATCCGCCTCCGTTTGGGGCTGGTCACCTCCAGCGAAAATAGTCCCCATATCATGGATTGCCTGTACAAATTCAGTGAAAAATGGGATGAGTGGGTGCGTGTTCCCGAAGGAAGTCTCTTAATGGGCCACCCTCGCTCCAAAGATTCAGCGCCCCACAAGCAGATCCAGATTGAGAAACCTTTCCTGATAAAGAAATATCCGGTTACCAACATCGAATTTTTTCGCTTTATCAACGAGACCAATTACAAAACCGAGGCGGAAACTATAATTGATGCCATCGTTTATCAAAGTGGGAGTCTGGCTTTGCAAGGTACCGGGGATTCTTCCATCCGGTCCTCTTTTTCCAATCCCAGTCTGGGGCCGGTTAAAAACGCTTTCTGGCTTTGTCCCGATGGCCAACCTGACTCCTTATATGGGAAATACAATCATCCTGTAACCCAGGTCACCTGGAATGATGCCCAGGCCTACTGCAAATGGAAAAGCGAATTGACGGGGCAAAATATTCGGTTACCGAGTGAAAGGGAATGGGAATATGTGGCCAGCGACTTCGGCAAGTTATCACCCGAGAATTTTTTCTGGGATGAGGACCGGATTGTTGAGTTCTGTAATATCGAAGAAACCGGAATCCTGGACACCCTACCGGTCGATCATTTTCCGGAGAATGAATACGCTGGAGGAACTATGGACCTCTTTGGAAACGTTTTCGAATGGGTACAGGACGCGCATGATAAAAAAATTTCCAACAGATCTCCCCATACACTGGAATATAAAATAGCGCGGGGCGGAAGTTTCATCACTCATTTCAAACATATCGCGGCTTGGCGGCGAATTCCCTTTTTAAAGAGCTATTGCACTTCATTCCTGGGTTTTCGCACGGTTTGTGATGACGTTTAACCCGGCGGAGCCGCCGCCAGCGTGATACCCCATTCGGGGCATGAAAGCTAATGAATGAACATAACTCGCTGGACCCAGAGCACACGTGATATTCTTCCAAAGAAATTGTGCCTCGAAGGGGTGATAGTTTTTTTTGGAGAACAAGGAGTTGTCTCGGCTCATTACCAAGCAAACGGATTTGCTCTGAAACTTGATTCGGTTCTAAAAAATTGCTATAAAAGTTTTTCAATATTTCAAACCTGTTCCTGAACTGGGAGGCATTTGTTTTGAGCAAACCTTTGGTCGGCATTGTAATGGGAAGTGATTCAGACTTCACAATAATGGAAGAAACCAGCAAGGTGCTGGAACAATTTGACGTACCCCATGAGGTCTTGGTTACCTCTGCCCACCGCTCCCCGGAAAGAACCCGGAAATATGTTCAAGGGGCCAAACGCCGTGGTATCCGGGTGATGATCGCCGGCGCGGGAGGTGCGGCCCATCTCGCAGGCGTGGTAGCGGCAGATACCCATCTTCCGGTTATTGGTGTTCCTATTGCCTCCACGCCGCTCAACGGCCTCGACTCCCTCTTATCAACTGCTCAAATGCCGGGGGGTATTCCGGTAGCCACTGTCAGCATTGGAAAACCCGGTGCCAAAAACGCTGGCCTGCTAGCCGTGCAGATCCTTGCCCTGTCCGATGAAAAACTCGCGGGGCGGCTCATAAAATACAAAAAAGATCAGGCAAAGGCCGTTGCGCAAAAGAGCAAAAAACTTAAAACCAGCCATGCCGCAAATTTTAAAGGTTGACCCAAATACAGAAGATGTTTTTACAAAGGCTCGAAAGGTTCTTCTTGCAGGTGGAGTGATTGCGTTTCCCACAGACACTTTTTATGGGTTGGGGGTGGATCCTTTCAACCGGGAAGCCGTTAACAAGGTCTTTGAACTGAAGGGCCGTGAAAAAAACAAACCCCTGATTCTATTAATAAGTTCAAGAGTTCAACTGGAAACAATGGTAAAAGAAATTACTCCGGCCCATTCCGCTTTGATACAAAAATTCTGGCCAGGCCCATTGACCCTTCTTTTTAAACCCAGCTCTGTTATTCCCGAAAATGTGTTGGCGGGATCAAACCGGATAGGAATCAGACAACCCGGAAACACCATGACACGGAATTTGATTTCAACCCTGGGCCAGCCCGTCACCGCTCCCAGCGCAAACCTTTCCGGGGAGAGTCCACCCATTACAGCAAAACAAGTACAACAATCTTTTGGCAACCAAGTGGACTTGATCATTGATGGCGGCACTTGCCAGGGGGGAAAACCTTCGACCCTCGTAGACGCGGTGGAAATGCCTGTCCGGCTTGTTCGGCAGGGTGCTATCACATTTTCCGCAATCGAAACGGCACTGCGTAACATCGCCGAAACCGTTCACCCTGAGGTGCTGGGATGATTTATGGAACCGGCCTGGACATCGTAGAAATAAAGCGGATAAAAAAATCTTTGGAAAAATATTCTCCCCGCTTTGAGAATAAGGTATTCACCGACACGGAAATCGATTACTGTCAATCCCAAGCAGATCCCGGAAAACATTTTGCCGCCCGGTTCGCTGTTAAAGAAGCAGTATCCAAAAGCCTGGGAACCGGTATCAGTCGTGATGTCGGATTTAAAGACATTGAAGTCGTGAACCAGACCTCAGGAAAACCCATCGTCAGAATGATTGGGCGAGGAAAAAAGCTGTTCGAAAAATTGAACCTCAAATCCATCCACATCTCTATTTCGCATGACCGGCATTACGCTATCGCCCACGCCATTGCCGAACAATAACCCCAGCGTGAATCCAAACCATTGAAATCAACACGGCATTTTCTGGAGTACGTTTTTTTCAACTTACTGCTATTGCTGGTACAACTCATTCCCCAACAAATGGTAGTAAGGATAGGAAATGCGTTGGGCAATCTGATTTTTCTTTTTTTAGGAAAGCGCAAACGTTCCGCAAAAATCAATCTCGATATTATTTTTGCAGATTCAAAATCCACCATCGAGAAAAATAAGATCATTAAGAAGTCCTTCCAGAACCTGGCAGTTTCAGCTTTGCAATGCCTTTGGGCTACCCGCGACACTGAAAACCGGGTTCGAAGACTTATTGAGGGAGAACCTGTAGGACTGGACATATTGCGGCAGTGCTTGAAAAAAAATAAAGGAATATTTTTTCTAACCGCACATTATGGAAACTGGGAAATCATGGGATTATTTCACGGTTATCTAGGCATCTGTCCACTTTCTTCCATTGTGCGAAAACTGGACAACCCCTATTTGGATAAGGCGACCAAAAATTTTCGCACCCTTTCAGGAAACAATATATTTAATCGTAACGAGTCCCCTTTAAAAATCGTGAGGCAACTTAAAAATAATGGCAGTGTCGCGGTAATGATGGACCAGAACACGGCCAAGGGCGGGGTCTTTGTTGATTTTTTTGGCAAAAAGGCAGCAACCCCTCGGTCGCTGGCGTTGTTGAGTTATCGTTTAGGAACTCCAATCCTTCCCCTATTCTGTCACCCCACCGACAAGGGAACCTATCGCATTGAGTATGGACCGGAAATCCGGTTTGAGAAGTCCGGTGACAAGGAAAACGATATCCTGAAATGGACCCACCAATACGAACTGTTTATAGAAAATGTTATCCGGGAAAATCCCGCGCCCTGGATGTGCGGGCACCGTCGCTGGAAAACGCGTCCACCGGAAGAAAAAGAAATTAGAGTCTACTGACTGAATTATAAGATCATGAAATGTCCTGCCTGCGAGAATGAATTGCAAAAAAGCGTGGTCGCAGGAATCACAATCCAAACTTGCCGAGGGGAATGTGGAGGGTTGTGGTTTGACCGTTTCCAATTCAATAAACTCAAGGCCCTGAAGCCCGGTATCGGAAAATCGCTATTGACGATTGAAAGAGCGGAGGGAGTAAAAATCTATCGCGGGACCGAGCACACCTGCCCCGCATGCAAAACCACTTTGCTATACCGGCATTTTTTCAGCGCCGAATGGGATACTGAA
>JAPKCW010000107.1:0-6986 GCA_028822815.1 Nitrospinaceae bacterium
GGGATATCGTTTTTGATGTAGAGCATTATTACAAACCGTTTAAAACTTTCGATAAAATATTTGTTGAGGCCCGAAACGTTGACATCCTGGCTGAGGTTACCCTGAGCCGGGGCATCGCCTATTTGCTGGAGCAGAACTACCTCAAGGCGATAGATGAGTTTAAAAAACTTTTGCCGCTTGGACCGGAATCCCAGTTCTTTCAGGAAGCCGATCGTTACATCCGGCAGGCCCTTATTGCACTGGTCGATAAATACGCCAAGCAGGGGGGCAACCTTCCCATCCTCTATGCCTACAGTGACTTTATCAGTCTTCCCATAGGGGATATTAACAATGCTCAAACCCTTCTTCAGGTTGGTGAAGCCTATCAGTCTATTGGCATGTTTGTCGAAGCCGTTAAATTCTATGAAAAAGTGAAGGTGCTGGATTCCCATAAAACGTATCGGGACCGGGTATTTCTCAACCTGGGCCATATTCATCTGGAGAATAAAGGTTATGACGAGGCGGTTTTAGTGGGGCGGAATTTTATAAGGAATTACCCCAGGAGCAAGCGGATTCCAGATGCGATGAAACTTTTGGCCAACTCCCTGAAAGGGGAAGGAGATTTTTCAGGAGCCCTCAAAACCTATGAGGATTTGTTGGCGAGGTTTGAAGGCAAGGCAGAAATTCATTTTCTTATTGCGGAAACTTATACGGATATGAATCAACTTGCGGATGCCGTGCAATCCTATCAAAGGGCTATCGCGACTTATGACCGGCAGGAGAGAGTGATACCTGAATACCTGCAAAAGGCTTATTACCACCTGGGCTCATCTCTCTTTAAGTTGAATCGTTTTGGTCCGGCCATGGAAGCGTTAAAGTCGGCCAAGGAACTTTTTCCTGATAACCTGCTACGGGACTGGGCGGATTATCTCCTGATCGAGAGCCTCGAGAAGCTCGGTGACCCTGCAAAGATCACCGAAGGTTTGAATCGGCTGGTGAAAACCGAAAATGCGGATGACCTCACCAGGCAGGCTGCAGAATCCAGGGTGAAAATCCGGGAATGGGAAAAACAATTAAAAGAAGGATGATTTTATTTTATAATAAAGTTACTTTTCTCATCCAACTTGCCTTATGATTTCGCCCATGACTACTAGTGCCGGCAAAGAAAATAGTAAAGATATTGAGGCCCTCATTAAAAAAATGGAGGCCTTTAACGAGGTTGCGGAACAACTGCAACGGTCTTATGATGAATTGCAGGTAAGAATCAAAAAACTTGACCTGGAGCTTGCGGACAAAAATAAGGAGTTGGAAAAAAACCTTGTTGAAAAAGAGGAGGTCAAAAATTATTTAAACGATATCCTGGAAAGCCTGACCAACGGTGTTATTGTGGTGGACCGGTTGGGTCGGATCACTACATTCAACCAAACCGCAGGAAACCTGACTGGATTGAAGCCTCAAAACTGTTTAGGAAAAACCCTGAAAGAAGTTTTTCCGTTCGACTTGTTTGAAAACCTGGTATCCAGACTGGAAAAAAACCGCAGGGAAACGGTCTCCCAGGATCAGGATATTACCACTCCCGACAAGAAAATAATCCATGCCCGTGTTTCCGCGTCCCCCGTATGGGACAATCATGGCGGCCAGATAGGGACTGTATTGATCCTTCAGGACAGGACTGACCTGCGCCAGTTAGAGGAGTTGGCCCATCGCAACCAGAGGCTAAGAGAAATGGGAGAAATGGCGGCAGGAATCGCGCATGAAATCAGGAATCCGCTGGGTAGTATAGAATTGTTCGCCTCGTTACTTAAAAAAGACCTGGAAGAAGATCCCGAAAAAGTGAAACTGGTCCAGCATATCCGTGCCGGTGTGCAGAACATGGACCGAATCATATCCACTCTTCTGCTATTTGCTAAATCGTCCCAGCCATCTCGCCAGCAATGCGATATCAATCTTTTATTAGCGGAATTGCTGGACGGCCTGGACGATATCAGAGTGCCGGATAATATTAAGGTTGTACGTGAGTTTGGCAATGAAGAGATGCTGGCAAACGGCGACCGGGAGTTATTGCGGCAGGTTTTCCCTAATTTGATCCGTAACGCCATTCAGGCTATGCCGGATGGAGGCGAACTGCGCTTACAAACTGAGAAAGCTTTGATACCGGTGTCCGGGTCGGAAAGTGGGAAGGGAACGCGCGAATTCATCACCGTTACTGTTACCGATACGGGTGGGGGGATTTGCGCCAATGATCTTGCCAAAATCTTCAATCCCTTTTTTACCACCAAGGATAAAGGAACGGGACTGGGGTTAGCCATATCGCACAATATTATCAAAGCCCACCAGGGGACGATTGAAGCCGTGAGTGAAGAGGGCAAGAGCACATCTTTCAGGGTCAAGATTCCCTGTTGGGATGAGGATTTTGATGAAAAATAACGTTTCCAAAAAAATACTGATTGTTGATGACGAATCCGAAATGAGGATTGCGCTGGAAACAACCCTGAAGCGCGAGAATTATCAGCTCGTTTGCGTGGCAGACGGCAAACAGGCGCTGGACCAGTTTGAGGATCATGTATTCGACTTGGTTCTGACAGATGTGCGCATGCCGAAACTAAACGGATTGGAATTATTGCGGGCGGTCAAGGAACGTTCACCCAAGACACCCGTGGTCATGATGACCGCTTATGGAACTATTGACAATGCGGTCGAGGCCATGAAGGAAGGGGCCTTCGATTATCTGATAAAAGGATCCGGGTTTTCTGCCGATGTGCTGGTTTCTACGGTGAAGCGTGCGTTTTTAGATCCACAAGATTATGTTCCTCCAGCCCGCCCGATGGGTTTAGTCGACAAAACCGATTCGATCACCGCAAAAAAAATCGTGACCCAGAATGAGGAAATGAAAAAACTCCTGAAATTTGCCGAGAATGTTGCTTACAGCAAATCGACCGTCCTCATTATGGGAGAGACCGGGACGGGAAAGGAATTATTCGCGCGTTACATCCACCAATGCAGTCCTCGCGCTGCAAAATCTTTTATGGCTGTCAACTGCGCCGCTTTGCCCGAAGGTTTGCTGGAGTCGGAAATGTTCGGCCATGAAAAGGGATCTTTTACCGGGGCCACGGAAAATAAGGAAGGGAAGTTTCAGCAGGCACACCAAAGCTCACTTCTTTTGGATGAGATTACAGAGATGAGCCTGCCCCTGCAGGCCAAACTCCTGCGGGTTTTGCAGGAACATGAGGTGGATAAGGTGGGTGGCAAGGCCCCGATACCTGTGGATGTGCGGGTGATTGCTACGACCAACAGTAACATCCGCCGTCGAATCCAAGATCAGGAGTTCCGCGAAGACCTGTATTACCGGTTAAATGTGATTCCCCTGAATCTGATTCCCCTGCGTGAAAGAAAGGATGACATCCCCCTTTTGGCGGAACATTTTATGAATCAGTTTTGCCAGGAAAACTCTCGCTCCCCCGTCAAGATGGATCCGGCGACCTTGGCCCTGTTGAAAAAATACAGTTGGCCCGGCAACATTCGGGAATTGGGAAACATCATCGAACGGACATGCCTGATGTGCCAAGGCGATACCCTGCTTCCCTCACAGCTGTTTTTCGATGATGAGCCTCTCTCTTCCGGCAAAAACGAAGCTACACTCACCGGAACAATTTCTGAAATGGAAAAAGAATTGATCCTGCAAACGCTGGAAGAGTTCAGTGGTAACAAAACCAAAGCCGCTGAATCTTTGGGAATCAGCATTCGCACCTTGCGCAACAAACTCAACGAATATAACGGGGGCGGGTAGAACTCGATTTATGTCCCGTTATCTATAATTGGGCATTTTCGGAAACGCCTTTTTCGCATCTGCAGTGCAATTTTTTCGCAAATGAGGTACCGGGTTACAGTTGCATTCGCTCCCGGTGGCTCACCGGCAGGGGCCAAAATTATGACGGATTTTACCCAGCCTGGGGGAATATCCCCACTTTGCCTCCTCTATTTTTATCCCCATAACTCTTTATAAATAAAAGGTTTTCATTGTTCCGGCCTTTCTTCCCCCCTTTCGGTTTCCTATGGTATGAAACTTGCTGTATTTAACCTAAAAAACATTGTTGGGGGTAAACGCCCTCTATAAAAAAACAAACTTTTTAGAGAATGATTATGGACTTTCTGACAAACATGAAAATCAGTGCATCGGGCTTGGCGGTTCAGCGCAAGCGAATGGAAACCATTTCCAGCAATCTGGCTAATATGGAAACCACACGGACTCCGGAAGGAGGACCCTATCGCAGGAAAGATGTCTTGATTACCGCTTTACCTTTGGCAGATGAGTTTGGCAACACGTTTAAAAATGCGTTGGGTGACGAGTTGCGCAAGGTGCAGGTCGCGGATGTGATCGAGGACCAGGCGGAGCCCCGTTTGGTTTATAACCCGAACCACCCCGATGCCAACGATCTGGGTTATGTTGCGTTGCCTAATATTGATCAAATGACGGAAATAGTGAATATGGTCACCACGCAAAGGTCGTTTGAGGCAAATATCACTGCTCTCAATGCTTCCAAAGCCATGGCCATTCGAGCGATTGATCTGGGTCGTTAAAATAACAGGAACTAAAAATTAAAAACCTTTAAATCACAATTCTCATGGAAAATTTTCTGGATTTTTTAAGACAGTTTGGCGAACGGTTTAACGAACTTTCACAGGGCAAGAAGATTGCGGCTCTGTCTCTTGTAGCTTTGGCTCTGGCATCTCTGCTGGTGATGTCCTTGTGGTTGAAGACTCCGGACTACCAGCTTCTTTATGCCAACCTTTCCACCGAGGACGCGGGAGCAATTGTCGATAAACTGAAATCCCAGAAAATTCCTTTTGAACTTTCAAACCAAGGCCGGACGATTCGCGTTGCTTCGGATCAGTTGCATGAAGTCCGCCTGCAATTGGCCGGTGAAGGGTTGCCGGAAGGTTCCGATGTTGGCCTGGAAATTTTTGATGACACTCCATTAGGAATGACGGAATTTGTGCAAAAATTGAATTTCCAAAGAGCCTTGCAGGGAGAGCTGACTCGTACCATCAAAACTCTGGATGCGGTGGCCCAAGTCCGGATTCATCTGGTTATTCCCAAGGACAATCTGTTTCGCAAGGATAAACCCAGGGGCAAGGCTTCTGTGGTGTTGAAAATTAAATCCGGTAAAACTCTGTCGGAAACCCAGGTGCAGGGAATTGTCCATCTGGTTTCAGCCAGTGTCGGGGGCATCGATGCGCAGGATGTGGTGGTGGTCGATGTGAAGGGCAATCTGCTTTCCGGTGGCATGGAATCCTCCGTTGAAGCGATGATGTCGTCATCCAATTTCAAACATAAAATGCGGGTAGAAAGGGAACTTCGACAAAGTATCATCAAAATGCTGGAAGACGCCTTGGGGATGGGAAAAGTGATCGCTAGAGTCTCGGTAGATTTGGATTTTGAAAAGGTGGAAAGAACCGAGGAAAGTTATGACCCGGATTCTCAGGTCATAAGAAGTGAAAACCAGATTTCTGAATCCTCTACGGGCGCTGTGCCTCCAGGAGGAATTCCAGGCGTTCAGGCTCTGGTCCCATCGGGTGCGTCTCCGGGCGGAGTTGTCGGCCAGGCTGCCAAGCGGAATAAATCGAATGCCATTACAAATTATGAAATAAATAAGGTTGTCCGTAGGGTCTCGAAACCGGTCGGCGAGATTTCCAAAATCAGTGTCGCGGTGATGATCGATGGTTCCATAACGGGAGACCCGCCAGCATATCAGCCGCGATCCCAGGAAGACATGGACAAGTACCTGCAAATCATCCAGTCTGCTGTGGGGTTTGATCAGGACCGGGGAGATACCATCAAGGTTGAGAACTTTCAATTTGACCGAACCGAGTTGGAAGCGCAGAAGGAAGACATTGCCAAGGCCGATCAGATTGACCTGGCCCTGGAAGTCGGAAAACTGGTGGTGGGCCTGATATTCCTCGTTCTGTTCTTCACCCGGGTCATTCGGCCCATCATCAATTGGATGACGATGACGGTGGAAGTGATGCCGGAAGCGGATCAACTGGGCGCAACGGAATTTGACGCAGTGGATGAAGAGAAGCGCCGCCTTAGTGAAATGGCTTCCGAATCGGCTCGTGTTCGTGATTCGGTAGCGGAGTTTGTTTCTAATGATCCCAAATACACGGCCAGCGTGATCCGAAAATGGATGCGGGAAAAAGAACCTAAGGCAGCAAAAAGTTAAAGCAAGTTGACTATGAGAATCAGTGAGCGAGAAAAACTCAGCAAAAAACTATTGCCGTGTGCAAAAAATTGGAAGAAGATAGAAGAATCATTATAGGCCAAGGAGAAGCCATTGTCTGATTTTCGCAGTACATTCACCCAGAGTAATCTTGAACCAGAACAGGATCAGGAAAAAGAAAGCGAATCTCCACATGAGGTACGTTCTTTTGAGCTGAATGAGCTGAATATCCAGAGTTCTTCCATTCGGCGCGGTTTCACTTATGATTCGGAAAACGCCCGGAATTTTGACCAGGCCAATGTCAAGGCAGCCAAGGAAGGGGTAAAAGAACTTCTAAAGGATGCCTTGGACAAGGCAAAAAGGCAATCCATAGAAATCAAGGTCCGTGCCAAAAAAGAAGGTCACGATACCGGTTACGAGGAAGGATTCAAAAAGGGAGAAGAGGCCGCCCAAAAGGAGTTCAGTCCTTTTCTGGCAACGATAGAGGATTTGATTGCGGACTTGACCATTTTTCGCAAAAACATGTATGACAAGGTGGAGAGGGAGATGGTCGAAATGGTAGTCAGCCTCGCGAAAAAGGTCATTCATTTCGAGTTTTCCACGCGCGATGATGCAGTGCAGGAGATGATTCGCCTGGCCGTTCAATCGGTGCTGGACCGTGAGTCGATGGTCATCAAGATCAACCCTGCGGATAAAGGCTATGCGGAAAGCTTCCGCCCTGAATTGCACCATTTGTTCAGTGGAATTAAAAATATTACTTTTGAGGCGCATTCCGGGGTAGAGCGGGGG
>JAPKCW010000108.1:0-6984 GCA_028822815.1 Nitrospinaceae bacterium
AAAAAACGCAGAAAAATTCGCCGGGCACAATGACTGGCGTCTGCCCACTTTGAATGAATTGAACCAGTTGTGGATACCTTCAGGAAAGATAAAAAGCAAGGATGAGGAAATACTTGGGCTTCCCTCCGGGTTTGAAGATGGAGGGAGTTACTATATCTGGACCGATAACGAACGCGGGCTGGACCATGCCTGGTATTTTGGTCTCGGTCATAAAGAAAACTATTTTAACCTGAAAGATTTGGCAGACCTGGAACAAGGTGTCAAAATGGTTCACTAGGCGTGGCCAGGGTGACGCTGGCCTTAATGAGCACGTGATATTCTTCCTAAGTTTTCGTGCCCCAGGGGGGGGTAATAACTCTACCTAGCTAGCAGGAAGCTTTCTCGGCTGAAAAGAACTCTTGACCAGTGCCCCTGCGTCTAGCAGTGGGTTGGGAGATAAGTGATATGAAACCAAAGTTTTTTCGATCAGGATTTGTTTTGCTGGTGTTGGCGGGTTTGTGCTACGCCCCTTCATCCGTGATGGCGCAAGAGGATAAAATGGACCACGGGGCGATGGATCATTCCGGCGTGATGGCGCAAGAGGATAAAATGGACCACGGAGCGATGGATCATTCTGGACCGGCACCCGGGCAGGAATACCGGGTTGATGAGCCCATGGACCATGGCGATCACGGCGCGATGCAACACGAAGGAGATGGTAGTTTATTCCGCAGCCGGGGATCCCATGATCAGGCTGACCAATACAAGCCAGAAGATGTGGACTCTAAAAGTCTTCTGGCCCGTGGTCGCAACATATATATGCACATGTGCGTATTCTGCCATGGGGTAGACGGCAATGGGGGCGGCCTGGCGGTTGAATATTTATATCCCTGGCCGAGAGATTTCAGGGAGGGAATTTTTAAATTCCGCACCACCCCTACGGGTACGCTTCCCCGCGATGAGGATTTATACCGGACCATCATAAACGGTATTCCCGGTACCTCCATGCCAGCCTGGAAAGACGCGTTGAGTCCCCAAGACACCTGGGCTTTGATCCACCATATCAAAAACTTTTCTCCACGATTCAAAAGCGAACCTCAGGGTGAAAAAATAGAGGTTGGTGATCCCCTTGCTTCTACTCCGGCATTGGTAGCCCGGGGCAAGGAACTTTTTAACGAATTGAAATGTATTCGGTGCCACGGAGAGTCTTTAAAGGGAGATGGCGAACTGGCTGAATCGCTCATGGATGCCTGGAAACACGCCGTGTTTGTGCATGACATCACCAATCCGCAGTTTTTCAAGAGTGGGCACAAACCGGCAGATCTTTTCAGAACCATCTCCGCTGGACTGGATGGGACGCCTATGGGCTCCTACCTTCATATCCCGGAAGAAGACCGTTGGGCGCTGGTGCATTATATTCGTTCAAAGTCTGTGAAGGAATTTAAACAAGGGGAATTTGAAACGGATATTTATTCATTTCCCGTTGGGTTTGAACTGGATACCGACCCTTTTAGTCCGATATGGGAAGGGGTGGCCAGCATAAGCCTGGTATTGCGCCCGTTATCCGCGAGGCGGGATGCGGTGGAATTCGTCAATGTGGCATCGGTGAATAATGGCGAACAACTGGCAATACGCATTCAGTGGGAGGACCCGACTCATGATGCTTTTTCGGAACTGCATTCGGATACATTTCGTGATGGGGTGGCAGTGCAATTTGCCTTGGGGGCGGTAACGCTTCATACCCATGGTCATAATGAACCGTTTTTCGGCATGGGTAACCGCAACAAACCGGTTAATATCTGGCATTGGAAAGCTGGTTTGGAAGAAGCACTAGAAGCTGAGGACGATCTGGAATATGCCGGCGGTGGCGTGGATATGGATGCGCTGATTTATGGCGATATTATTGCTGAAGCTTTCTCTCGTGTTAATACTACCGGCGAGAACCCCGTTGAGGAACTGAATGCTGAAGGGTTCGGCACCGTCACGCCGCAGCCGCCTGAAAATCAGAATGTGGAGGGCACAGGTGAATGGAAAGACGGAGTCTGGACGGTGGTCTTTCTACGCGATATGATAAAAACCGGTAAATGGGACGTAGACTTTGCCCAGCGTATCGACCCGGCACTGATGGCATTTGCCGTTTGGGATGGAGTTAAGGAAGACAGGAACGGACGCAAGGTGATCAGCGTCTGGCAACGCTTTACTGTTAAGAAACCAACGCCTTGAGAAAAGAGGTCTGCAACGCCGTCCTGGTTTTTTTTGTTTTCCTCACTTCTCTCACTTTTATAATTGCCCCGTTACAGGCAAAAGAACCGGTAGGCTTAGGTGAGTTAAACCGACTGATTCAGCTTCATCTACCGAAAAAGTTTCAAGAGGGCGTTGGTCCGTCCAAAAAAATAAAACTCCTACCGGAAAGTGAAGAAACCGTTTTTACGATTCCTGGGTTCGAAACTTATGGTTGCGGGGAGTGCCACCAGGCCGAACAACTGCTGGACCGATCTATTGACCGGATGCGAAAATCGCTGGGTCTCTTAGCCTCCATTTTTCCCGATCTTCCCCCGCCGCCGTTAAAACAATTCATCATCCAGTCCTGGGCGGATGAATGGTTGCGGCCCGGCCAGTTTGCGCACACCACTTTTGACACGATCCGTATTTTCCCTGCCGCGATTCTGGTAGACAGCCAGGTGTATGGAAATGCCACCCACCTGCATGAGTCCCTGCATTTGACCCAGCCGTTTTTGGGCATTGCCAATGAATTGGAAGCGTATGGATTGAATATTCGCTCTGATCCTAAGTTCCTGTTTTTGAATTTCCCTTATTTTGCCGACACCCTGACAGCATTTTTTATTACGGATTTTCCCGATATCCTCAACCGGTTTTTTGCTCGTGAGGTTAAAGAGGCCGTTCTCGGCGAGGACCTGAACGTGCCCAGAGAGGTGCAGTGGTTTTTAATGCCTTTTGAAGTTGATACGCTGAACCGGGTGGCCACAGCAATAGAAAAGCTGGAACCGGTGCTGAAGGAAGTGTCACGCCTGAACCGGGAGTATCCTTTGGAGTCCGCTTATCTGGGGGAGCAGACCCGTGCCGTTTCACTATTGCTCGATATCGCGGCAGTGAAAATCCTGCCCCTTCCGCCTTTGGATCTGGATTCCTCAGCATTGGATGAAGCGTTTTCCATTTTGGAGAGGCAGTTCAACAAACTCGATAACACCCGGCTGGGTTATCGTATAGATCGAAAGCGGGAGGCCTTGATGACTATGAGTTATCATTTGCGATTGAAGGATTCAGCAACCCGGCTGGGAATTTATTTTCGGTTTTTAAAAAAACGATTTATCGGGGTAGGTGGAGAAGTAAAACTGGTGGTGCCGGATGAGAAAGATTTTAAGTTGTTTGTTGAGGAGAAACGCCGTGATATTGCGAAAATGGCGGGTTCCCCAAAACTCACTCCGGTAGAAAAAGAGGGGGCTCTGCGAATGTTGGAAAGTATTCCTGCCACTAGGCGCGACTGACAGGTAGCGTGACGATCCAGGGTTTTTCTGGATTGCTTTGCTTTGCTCGCCAAATAAAGCGACGGCACATTGCCAGCGGCGGTTCGCCGCTAGAGTTTGCCGGCAGGGGTGACGAGGGCGGGACCTTTAACGTGGTCTTCCAGAGTTTCGGCCTGCACCTTGTCCTGCAATTTCATCAGGGCATCGATTACCATTTCGGGTCTTGGCGGACATCCGGGAATATAGACATCGACCGGGATGAGGGTGTCAATTCCCATCACGGTTGAGTAGTTGTCGTAGAATCCGCCTGAAACCGTACACACTCCATAAGCGACTACCCATTTGGGTTCGGTCATCTGGTTATAAACCTTGACGAGTATTGGGGCCTGTTTGTGACTGATAGTGCCCACTATCATGAGCAGGTCGGCCTGCCGCGGTGAAAACCGCGGAAACGCCGCGCCCATCCGGTCAAGGTCGTACCGGGGACCGGCCACGGACATGAACTCCATTCCGCAACACGCAGTGATGAAGGGATAGATAAAAAACGAATATTTTCGTGCCCAGTTTATTGCCTGGGTCATTTGCGTTACGATCACGTTATTGCCCAGACTCATCTCGGTCTCGGTTCTGTATAATCCAGCCATGCTATCCACTCCGAATTAAGGTTTATGGTGTATTTTAAAATATTTCCTGCCAAATATCCAAGAAAATCCACCCCACTGGGCGCCAGCGTGATACCCCATTCTACCCCATGCGGGGCATGAAGTTTAATGAAGAGGATATAACTGGGGCATGAAGGCAAATGATGAGCATAACTCGCTGGACCCAGTGAGCTATAATTTTTGCTGGCGAGCAAAGAGTTATCTTGGCTCAACGAGCTATTGCTCATTTCCTCAAGGCGTAGCCTTGTTGCCTGTGGGCCTAAAATCAGTGTATAATCGTAGCATCGTTAAAGGCTGGTATAAGTTCATATCAGGAATTAATCTCAGTACAGGGTCTGCGTACTGGGTGCCTGGAAATATTGTTGGAGAATAGGAATTATGGATACAAGCATGAACAAAATCTCTATGGGTCAGGAAAGGCTCCTAGCTGAAACAGAGTCAATTATCCAGGTGCACTTGAGCAAGGATGGGCTCACCCTTGATCTTACTGCCGAGTATTTGAAGGAATATGGGGCTAAAGACATCGCCCGCATGGAGTTTTTGCGGCCTTTAACAAACTTGGCCTTTGGAACCAATCTGTGTGGTCCCAAGGGGGTGAGATATCTTGCCCAGTCTGAAGTGCTGGTTAACCTGACTTCGCTGAACCTGTTTTATAACCGGATTGGTAACGAAGGGGTTAAATACCTCGCGGTGTCAGACAATCTTTTGAGTTTGCAGAACCTGGTCATTACGGATAATGAGATTACCGATGAGGGAGCATTGGTTTTGGCCAAATTCCTTCCTCTTTTCACCAATCTGGTGCGTCTCGATTTGCGCCTCAACCGGATCAATGAGGAGGGAAAAGAGGCCCTCCGGGAAGCGCAAAAAATGTCTGCTGTCAAACACCTGCTACTGGACAAAGTAGAAGGCTTCCAAGTCAAAGGCTAGCGGCGAGCCGCCGCTGGCTACTAGCAAGAGCCCATCAAGCCGCCAATATTCTTTGCTCGCCACCTCTCATGCAACCTGCTAGCGGGGATTCAAGTGCACTTTGTCGTTGTCGAACAGCGGTTGGATGTCTCCGAAATCAATTCCCGCAAGGCCCACGCATTGCCGTATGGCAGAACTTTCATAAATGATCTGCCACAACCTGTTGCCCAACTCCTGAATATTTTCGAGAAGCAGGTTTAGTCCTTTAGGGTCCTCTTTACGGAGTATGGCGAACAGGTCGATTTGCAAAGGCGCCCATTTTTTCTGTACTTTAAGAACTTCGCGATACAGTTCAAGTTCATGCTCAATGAGAGGGAAGGTGCTTCTAAGAGGATGCGCCTTTGCCGATTTTGGGAAAAGGGACAGGAACTCTTTTTCGATTCTGCCTGCTTTCCATCCGGTGAACAGGTAACCTGTCAAATTGCCGTGCAATACAGAGATGTTTTTAGCGAGTTGTTGAGCCCGGTCAATATGTTCCGAACGCATTTCTCTTATCAAAACCGCATTGGGGGTGTCGTTGCGGAGTCGTTCCTTGATCAGGAAAAGACTTGCATAAAGTTCCCGCAACACCGAATTCAAATTACTGATAGAGACGGGGTCGTTAGGCTCACGGTTTTCTTTTAAAGAAACCGTTTCCACTTCCAGGTCCCTTTTTGTGGTTTCAATATAATTGATTTGCGGGATATCCAGCAGGTTGTAAAAAACCTCCGGTGAAATGGCCAGGTCGAAACCGAAATGATCCAGCACATATTTGCGGACTTTTCGGCATTGGACCACGTCGCGAAACGTTTCAACCGTCTGTTCCAGAGGTTCACCAGTTCCCGCAAAAGATTCGACTTCCATTTCCGGACCCAGCAGTTTCTGCAGTATTCGTTTAGGATCTCTCATCTTAGTGTCGAATCATGAAAAATTGTGTTTAAGCGCAACTTGGAATTTGTGGTGGAAACTGCTAACATTCTTCTCGCACAAGTTCCGGTGGCCCCCATTCTACGCTGGAACTTTTTTCAGATGCAAACCTAAGCCGGGGTGGCGGAATTGGTAGACGCAAGGGACTTAAAATCCCTCGGGGGAAACCCCGTGCCGGTTCGATTCCGGCCCTCGGCACCACTACCCGTGGGGGGATGAGCAATAAGGAAGATGACCTGTTAACAGGTTAGCTCGGCTTGACGGTCCGTTGTTAGCTGGCCCCCACGCCTAGTGGTTAGAAGGGAAGTTTGAATCCACCTGGAAGGGATAGACCTCCCTTTGATTTTCCCAGACCGGAGGCCCCGCCTTTCGCCTCGCCCAACAACCCACCGTATGCGGAGCCGCTGTCGTTTAAGATTTTGTTTTGACCCAACAGGCTGGAAAGGGAACCGTTAGCACCCGACAGGACATCGCCGGTTTGAGATTGAATGGCGGACATCAGGGAGCTTTCAAAACCTTTTATTTTATTCCCAATGACATTCTTGATGGCTTTGGAGATGATCTCGGAAAGGTTCGATTTAATATCCAACTGATAATTATTTATCGTCCCGCTGATACCGACAGAAATATTTATTAGGTCAATCGTTGATAGCGATTGGGCGATGGTGTTAGCCAGCTCGTTGCTTTTTTGCTCGGGGATGGAAAGCGAAACATTATCCAGTTTGGCTGTGAATTTTCCATGCAAATTGTTTTCATCGGTGATGGTTAATTGTCCGGTGACGGTTGCTGACCCGTCTTAGCTCTGCGTGTCCGGTGTTTTTCAGGTTGAGTCCCTGAATGTCCAGCGCAAGGCTGTCTTGTGATTGTGGGCCGGTTTTGTCCATTATGACGTCCAGAGCAAATGAGCCAAACACTTCGTTTTTGCCCGATTGAAAATTCTTTTTTGCGGGTTTCCCATAAATTTTCTGATTGTCTGGCAAATCCTG
>JAPKCW010000109.1:0-6949 GCA_028822815.1 Nitrospinaceae bacterium
CGGGATTGGAGATCAGGACCGAGTCTCCGGCGCGATTGGCCGAGCAGTTGTCCAGTGGAAAGCTGGACATGGCCATGATTCCCGCTATTGAATATTTAAAGCAGGCCGATCGTTTCCGGCTACTGCCAAATGTTTCTATTTCATCCAGAAACAAAGTGGGAACTGTATTGCTTGTCTCCAAGGTTCCTCTTAATGCTATTTGTTCCTTGGCATTGGATGACCGTTCAAAAACCTCTGTCGCGCTACTTCGCATACTTTATTCTAAAGTGTTTCCAGCCGGACTCAAACAGACCCGGCATGAACCCGATCTGGAAAAGATGCTCCATAACAATGACGCCGCATTGATCATTGGTGATCAGGCTCTAGGGGTTGCCAAAGCAGGCGTGTCGATTTATGACCTCAGTGAAGAGTGGTTCAAGCGGACGGAGAAAACTTTTGTTCACGCCGTGATCGCGGTTCGGGAAGGGATAAAGGTGGAAAGTAGTATCATTAAAACCCTGCTGGATGCCAAACAGGAAGGACTACAAAATCTGGATACGATTGCCAAGACCCAGGCAGATAAAACCGGCCACTCGGTGTTTTTATTACGGGATTATCTCAAGAATAAAATCCGTTACGATTTCGGGGAAGAAGAGATGGAAGGGCTCATACATTTTCAGTCCCTTTGCCACGAGTTTGGCCTGATCCCGGAAAAGTTTCCCCTAAGGTTCGTTTGAGCACCGGCGAGCCGCCGGAGGCAACTGGCAAAATCCTAATTGACCACAGATGGACACGGATAAGCAAACCTCCCTCCCTTCATAGGGACTCAAGCCCGATGAATTGAGGGGTTGGGCAAGGGAGGGTTGTTTGTCATTCTGCTATGAAACAGACGAAGCATCTCGCTTTTTCATCATCCAAGTTGTTTTCGTAAATAATCCCGGCCTAGATTAAAACCCTTCTTAATCAATTCCCCTAACTTCTGCACTGAAGATTCAATGAAGTCGATATAGGCCTGAACGGATTCATTGCGCTTCACTATGGGTGAGGGTTCAGGTGGTTCCTCAATGGCAGGAACCATTGTCTGAGGTTCTGCAGCACTTGCTGTCTCCGGCGAATATTTTTCCTCTTTTGTTTCTGGAATTTGAGCAAAATTATTGCCGGAGATCCGGGCCGGGGATTCAACAGTCCCGCCGCTGATATGTGTTTTCGGGGTTTCAGGAAGCACGGGAGGAACAGGTGGGGGCTCCGGACTGATAACCGGCATCTCGGAGGTTTCAGGAAGCACAGGGGGAACGCTGGGAGATTCCGGTTCGACAACCTCAACAGGTAGAGGGGTTGGCGGCATTTTTGCTACCAATGCAGGGGATGTGGCTTGTTTTGGGGAAATGAGGTTTAAAATTTCAGCGGGAATGAGATTGTTGAAATATAAATACCCGCCGGAGCCTGCCAGAACAAGGACCAGAAATAAAAAGATTTTTCCTGTCCCAGATTTTTTTTTCTCGTCCAGAGGCAAGACCTCCTGTTCTTCAAGCTGGGGGTCGGATTCAGATAAATCGAGTTCGAGATTTTCCGGCAGAGCCTCCCCCTCTGTGTCGGGAAAATTTTCTTCCCCATCTAAAGAGTCCGGGTCTTCCAGTTTTTCCGGTTCAGTATTTTCTTGCATAAAGGATGTTCCACCAGGCACCAGCATGACGCTGGACTCTCTAACGAGAGAGGCAAATGGTTCGGCGTTCGCGTCACCGCCACATTGCCACCGGCCGCTGGCCTGTTAGTGGATGATTTTGTTTAAGGGGTATTCGACGATATCTTCAGCACCGGCATTTTTAAGATCGGGAACAAAATCTCGCACCAGTTTTTCTTCCAGAATCACATTCAGGGCCACCCAACTCTTATTGCTGAGTTCAGAGATAGTGGGTTTTTTTCCTGGCGGGAAAATATTTATTATCGCATCGAGATTTTGTTTCGGCGCATTCATCATCAATCCTACTCGACCGTTGGCGGCCATGGCTCCCTGCAACATCAAAACAAGGCGATCCACTTTATTCCTCTTCCACTTGTCCTTACTGGCTTCCTTGTTCATGATGAAGCGAGTAGTCGATTCCATCAGGGTGTCCACAATGCGCAGGTTGTTGGCCTTGAGGGAAGACCCGGTCTCGGTGACTTCAACAATGGCATCCACCAGTTTTGGGGCTTTAACTTCTGTTGCTCCCCATGAAAACTCGACATTGGCGGTCACTCCATTATCTTTCAGCCAGTCTGTGGTCAGGTTCACCACTTCGGTAGCGATGCGCTTGCCTTGCAGATCTTTAACGGATTGGATTGTCGAATCGTTGGGAACGGCCAGCACCCAGCGTACCGGTCGGGCGGAAACCTTTGAATAAACCAGAGGCGCGATCTCTTCGACATCGGCCCGATTCTCGAGAATCCAGTCTTTGCCCGTCAGACCCGCATCCAGCACCCCATTTTCCACATAACGCGCTATTTCCTGGGCGCGGATCAACATGCATTCGATTTCATCGTCATCAATGCTGGGGAAATAGGACCGGCTCTTAATGCGGATGTTGTAACCGGCTCGGCCAAAAAGTTTTACCGTTGCTTCTTCCAGACTTCCTTTAGGAATTCCTAACTTTAATACGTTACCACTCATGGGTTGATTTCTTTCTAAGGTAAATTATTTATAGGGAAATTATTTTTTGTAGACTTTTTCCGGATCGAAAACTTTTTCTTCGATGATTTTCACGTCACCGTTGACTTTCCTGAAAAAACAACTGCTGTAACCTTTATGGCAAGCGGCATTGCCTACCTGCTCGACCTTCAGCAGAACCGTGTCGTCATCACAATCGACAAATACTTCCTTGACGATCTGCACATTGCCGCTTTCTTCGCCCTTCATCCATTGTTTATCGCGTGACCGGCTGTAGAACCAGGCTTTTCCGGTTTCCAGGGTTTTTTCCCAGGCAATTGAGTTCATGTAGGCAAGCATCAGAACCTTGCCGGTTTTCGCATCCTGAATGATGGCTGGGACCAAGCCGCCCATTTTATCAAAATCCAATTTCATAAAAACTCCTCTTGATACGTTAAAACGCAACCAAACTGCGCAGAAATTTCAGTTAATTTTCGAGCCTGCCCATAGGAAGGCAACTGGGCAGGAGCTTGATTACACCGAGATAATTCTCTGCTCACCGGGTCCAGCGTCACGCTGGCGCCTAGCCCACTCCCGTGGGAGGGAACATGGCAATAGCTTTTTAAGCCGAGTTGACCTGTTGTTTGCCAAATAGAGCCATTGCCAGTCGGCCCCACGCCTAGTGGTGGTGAAACTTGGAAATTTAAAATATAATTGATTTTCTGTCAACCTTATAATAGCCTGTTTGGTATCGAATTAGTCGTTTTTTTCGGTTTGTTTTACTAATTTACCCTTTTGAATTTTTGGGGGGATTAGAACGTTTTTATCTTAAATTAAAGGGGGTTTAATGCCTTCAATTACACATTTTGAAATTTATAAACCTGCAGAGCCGTGCAGTTTTACGGGTGAAAAATTGCGGGAAATCATGGAAAAAGTGATCTCCGAAACGCTCACGCCAGACGGTAAAGAATTGAACTTGAAAGGCTATTGCATTGGCCCAAATGGTATGACGATCATTACCCGGGACGAGCGTGTTTCCAAAGTGCGGCGCTTGAACCTTGGTGGCAACCGTATTGGTGATGCCGGGGTCAAGCTATTGGCTGAGGCTGAGTTGTTTTCCAAGGTCAACTGGCTGGAACTAGGAGGTAACGATATAGGGCCGGAAGGCATCCGGTCATTGGCGGGCTCGAAAGCATTGAAAAAGATCAAATCCCTCAATCTTTACCGGAATTATATAAAGGATGAGGGAGCGATTATCCTTGCCACCGAGAACCAGCTAGAAAAAATTGAGGATCTGGATCTGGCTCAGAACGAAATCGGGAATGATGGTATATTGGCCCTTTCCCAATCGAAAAAATTTCCTGAACTGGTAAGTATCGCTTTAGACAATAATTTTTCTTCTGTTGAAGGGCAAGAAGAGGCCAAGACAGGTCCCAACTTTAAAAAACTTCAGTCCCTGAACCTATAATTTAAAATTCTATGTCAGCACCTAATGAACAGTATGGGAAAGGTTATTTCCTGATCGCTAATCCTGTTTTACCAGACCCCAATTTTTCCCGAACGGTCGTGTTGTTGTGCAATCATGACGAACAGGGTTCGTTTGGTTTGGTGATAAACCGGCCTGCCCCGATCAGCGCCAAAGAGGTTTTTGAGGAAATGGGCGTGTCAGACTCCCCACCCGGGAAAATTTTTATTGGGGGCCCGGTGTCTCCCTCGCAGGTGTTTTATCTTTGCCGATCAAAAATACCTTTGCCGGAACTGGATGCCATCTCTGATGGAGTTTATATGGGGATGAGCGGGGAACTTCTGGATAACTTGATGATGAGGATTGAAGATCCTGAAAAAAATATCAGATTCTATATGGGATATTCCGGTTGGGGTGCGGGTCAGCTTGCAGGCGAGATGGAGCGGCTCAGTTGGCTGACCTGTGAGGCGCAGAGCGAATTTATTTTTCAGGAAAATGAAGAGAGCATCTGGGCTTATGCCGTCAAGTCTATGGGCAAGGATTATGAATACCTGATAAATGCCCCTGTCAATCCCCAATGGAACTAACCACCACTCGGCGTGGGGCCAATGTGCAATCACTCTCTCTGGCTGGCAAAGAGCTATCTCGGCTCAACGAGCCTTTGCTATCTGCCGCGACTAGTCGCCACCGGGTGTGACTCGGTGAACTCACTCTTCCGTCCTCCGGCATCTCAGCAGATTTATAAATCCACAATTTCACCGGCATATCAGGGTTTTTCCGTGGAGCAGTATTTTTCATCACGGTTTCCCTATCAAAGCCGGGAAGCCTGGATCGCACAGATATTAAACGGTGATATCATGGTAAACGGGAATAAGGCCCGTCCCGGTGGTATTCTTAATGCAGGGGACTGCATCATCACCCATGCGGGAGTTCGTCAGGAACCTCCTGCGGATCGCAGGTTGAATACGGTTTACCAAGACAGGCATATCCGGGTGTTTAACAAACCCGCGCCTATCCCTGTGCATCCGAGCGGACGATATTTTCAAAACAGCATGACGGAGGTTTTGAAGAAAGCATTTCCCGATGAGGTTCCGCGTCCTGTACAGCGATTGGACGCAACCACTACCGGGTTGATCGTGTTTGCCCGCACCCGTCAGGCGGCGAGTTTTTTAATGCAAGAGTTCCAAAACCACCGGATACAGAAAGAATACCTGGTTGTGGTACAAGGAAAACCGGAGAAAGATCAGTTCACTTTGACCGCCCCTATCGGAGTGGTGGCAGGGGCACAACGGGGAGTTGGCGAGGGCATCATGAATGCGAAACCCGCCATCACCAAGGTGGAAAGGTTGACTTCCACCGATACCCATTCGGTTTTAAAGGTGACCCCCCTATCGGGCAGAACCAATCAGATTCGCGTGCATCTGTCCAGCCAAGGTCTGCCAGTTTTAAATGACGATGTTTATGGTGAAGGGGACTCAGGAAGTTATGAATATGGACTGCATGCCTGGAAACTGAGGTTCCAATGTTTCGACCGTTATCTGGAACTTAAAGTGTCCCCTCCCCCACATTTCCAATCTTTTTTAGGCGATTTGGATATATAGAAAGTTTATGAACTTAATGCAATCACTTCATTCTTTGTCCCCTGTGCCAGCAAATCAGGGAGAGTTGATAGCGCGTGCCAGGAGCCCGTTTTGGCTGGCTCCTATGGCGGGAATCACCGATGTTTGTTTTCGCCAACTGATGGATGAAATGCAGGCGGGTGTCTTGATTTCAGAACTGGTATCGGCGAAAGGACTTTTTTATAATTCCGAGAAGACCCGGAAAATGATGCGCATTCATAAAAGTCCCGGAACGATTGTGGGAATTCAGCTTTTTGGCGAATCTCCCGAGGACATTGTCCAGGCGGTGAGCGTGGTGGAAGAGACGGGAGCTGATTTTGTAGATATCAATATGGGTTGCCCGGTAAAAAAAGTGGTGAAAAAAGGATGCGGAGCGGCATTGATGCGTGACCCGGCTTATGTGGAAACATTCCTTACCACTATTAAAAAAGGGATTCGCCTGCCTCTCACCGTAAAGATGAGAACAGGGTGGAACGAAAATGAACTGACCATTCATGACTGTGTCCAGGCGGCTTATAATTCAGGTTGCGAGTGGGTGGCCATTCACGGGCGTACCCGCGCCCAGGGCTATGAGGGCAAGGCGGACTGGAATCTCATTGCCGAAGTCAAAAGCAGGGCGAAACTGCCGATTATTGGTAATGGAGATATCCGCAACGCCGATCAGGCAAAACAAAGATTGCATGAAACCGGAGCGGATGCGGTGATGATCGGTCGCGGGGCTTTACGAAATCCCTGGATATTTAAAGAATGTGCCGGAGTGGATGCCCAGCGTTCCGGCATCCGACTCCTCAACCGCTATTTGAGCGGGTTGCGAGAAAATTACGATACACGGTCCACGCTTATTTTGTTGCGAAAGTTTTCTTCCTGGCTGGCGTTCGGTTATCCTGGTGCGGCGAAGTTCCGGAAAAATATGTTTGAGTGCTATTCGGCTACGGAGGTCATGCAACAGGCGGAAAACTTTTTCGGCCAAGTCGCGCACCTTCCCTCTCCCTGCTTTGAAGATAATGAAGCATTCATGATGGGTGGTCATGGCTAGCGGAGAACCTCCGCTGGTAAATAGCAAGAGCTTATTAAGCCGAGACAACTCTTTGCTAGCCAAATAAAACTATATGGGCGGTCGTGGCTGACCGCTTAGCAGGAAAATCAAATCCCCCCAACCCCCTTCGTAGAAGGGGGAGCTTCAATGGACCCCTCTTTCTCAAAGAGGGGCTGGGGTGATTTACAACTTCTAATGCAATTTGCCATTAGACGTTAAGATAGCTA
>JAPKCW010000110.1:0-6939 GCA_028822815.1 Nitrospinaceae bacterium
AGTGTTGACAGTGAGTGAAGTGCGCAAAATAGCGATCTCAGCAGAGAACCTGAAGCACCGGCTGATGATAGAGCTGGCCTACACGGCGGGTTTACGTGTCTCTGAACTGGTGGCGGTTAAAGTTCAGCATATGAACCTTAATAAATTGATGCTGTTTGTGCCGGGAATCGGCAAGCTGGGTGCACGCACGACCATTTTTTCCGGCGGCCTTAAAGATGCCCTGCAAAGGCAGGTGGGCAATAAGAAACCTGGTGACTATTTATTTCCCAGCGAACGTGGGGGGTACCTGACAACTCGCAGTGTCACTAAATTTTTTAAAAACGCATTGACCACTTCCGGAGTGGAAAAGCAGGTCACTCCGCATTCACTTCGCCAATCGTTCACCGCGTTTATGCTGGCTAAAGGAACCGACCGTATCGCAGTACAAACCTTGCTAGGCCGAAGAGCTCTCTAACCACTCGGCGTGGGGCCGGTACTGCATTGCCCGAAGCAAACAACACCATCAAGCGCAATACTCTATTGACTCCCCCTTCCACGAAGGGGGTCGGGGGGATTTGTTTTCATGCCCCAAAGAAGTACAATTAGCAAAAACCTTAGTTGGCTAGCAGGTAGCTTTGGCGGCTTAACGAGTCATTGCTATCTGCCTCCGGCGGCTCACCCACGCCTAGTGGGGGAGATAATCGTATTTCATGTTGCGGCGTTGGGGAATAAAACCGCCATCGGTGATGAGTCGCCTGATTTCTTCTTCGTCCATGCAATAGACGGTTCCCGCTGCGGCGACCACGTTTTCTTCCATCATAGTACTGCCCATATCGTTAGCCCCGTAATAAAGCGATACCTGTCCGATTTTTGGTCCCTGGGTCACCCATGAGGATTGCAGGTTACTGAAGTTGTCGAGGAATATTCGGCTGATCGCAAGGGTTTTGAGGTATTCGAACCCTGTTACGGTGGTCTTTATTCCGCTGTCTCCTTGCAGTTGTGTGTTTCCCGGCTGGAATCCCCAGGCGATGAATGCGGTGAAACCCTGGGTTTTATCCTGTAATTTTCTCAGCCGTTCAAGATGTTCAATACGTTCTTCGAGAGTCTCGACATGGCCGAACATCATGGTCGCGGTGGTGGGGATGCCCATGCCGTGAGCGTGTTCCATGACCTCCAGCCATTCATCCGTCATACATTTTTTCGGGCTTATGATTTTGCGTACCCGGTCAACGAGAATCTCTGCCCCGCCGCCTGGTATAGAGTCCAGTCCTGCCTGTTTGAGCCGTGTGAGAGTTTCATCCAGTGAGAGCTTGGATATTCGACTGGTATGAATGATTTCCGCGGGAGACAGGGCATGCAGATGAATGCCGAAACGTTGCTTGATTTTCTGAAACAGGTCCTCAAAATAATCGATCTTCAAATTTTGGTGATGTCCGCCCTGCAGGAGAATCTGGTTTCCTCCGGCTGATACGGTTTCTTCAATTTTTTGAGCGATAGTTTCGAAGGGCAGGACATAGGAGTCGGTATCCGATTCCTTACGGTAGAATGCGCAGAAAGAACAATCGGTAACGCAGACATTGGTGTAATTGATATTACGGTCCACGATATAAGTGATGGTTTTATCCGCTCTTTTTTTTCGGGCCAATCTGGAGGCGACATTTCCGAGAAGCAGGATATCGGTTGTAGAAAACAGTTCCAGCGCTTCATCCGGTGAGATTCTCTGCCCGGCGAGAGCTTTTTCGAGGATGGGCTCAATCATGATGAGCTGGGATTGTCGCAATGAATTTCAAGATGGTTGTCATCGGGATCGTTAAAATAAATGGATTCGCCATCTCCGCGTTTCACGGGACCGCTATCGATTTTCACATTTTTTGTTTGAAGTTCTTTTACGATATTATCAAAGTCAGCGACACTGGCTTCAAAGGCAAGATGCAAGTACCCGTCTTCACTGAGAAGGTTCATGGCTTCTTTGACTTCCAGGTCCGGAGCCTCAAAAAGGGCGATGGCGGCGTTTCCGGTAGCCAGCATGATGTGCCGCAGTCCTTTGGAAAACCGGTGGGTGACGCTGAATCCGAGTACAGCCGTATAAAAACTCTCGGCACGGTCCAGATCTGCCACATTTAGCGCGATGTGATGAATGCCTTTAAGTTGCATGAGAGGTGTAAGAGGACTGACCTATAAAGTTCCGGGGCCAGCACCAATAGGAAGTGAGGTTCCATCCTTATCGAGGTCGACCAATTTTTCTTCGTGAGTAATTATAAAAATATGGTACCCAAACTTACTTTTGATGGGACCTTGCACCTCACCAACCGGAGCTTCCATGGCCGCTTTTTCCACTTCAGGAGCGGAGGTGTTATGCTCGAGAAATCCAAGATCGCCACCTTTAAAGCGGGACCCACAGGCACTGTATTTTTTTGCCATCTTGGCAAACATTTTGAGTAGCATCTCGCGGTCTTTATATTCATCTTCTTTCAGGTGATCGAGAAGCAAGTTGGCAAGTTCTTCTGTGCTCAGAACAATGTGGCTGACTCGAATAGATCGTATCGGCATATCAGCATCCCTTATGGACATTGGTAAACAGTCTATATGTTGAAGTCACATTATACCCTCTACTCGTAATGGGTACAACCACCCACTAGCCAGCACATTACATGGCTACTGTCAGCAAAATAGATTTCCCCTCCCTTCATAGGGACTCAAGCCCGATGAGTTGAGGGGTTGAGCAGGGAGGGTTGGCTCATGAAACCCACCAGAAAATCCACACCCCTCCTGACCGTCACTGGAGCAGTGCCCCTCATGAGAGGGGAGGATCATTGAAGCTAGTGAGATTGAAAAAATATTTCAATGGCATCCAGGAGGGATGACACGGTGTATTGTTCCGGCATGATATCTACATTTAAACCGGCATCCTGGGCGGTTTTTGCAGTGATGGGGCCGATGCAGGCGATCTTGGCTTTTTTGATTTCGGATTTGTCACCCATTAAGGTCAAAAAGTTTTTGACGGTGGAGGAGGAGGTAAAGGTGATGACATCAATGCTCCCCTCTTTGAGCCTCTTTTCCAAGGCAGATGTTGATGGAGAAGGCAGGATGGTCTGGTAAGCCGGGACGACATCGACAACAGCTCCCATTTTCCGCAGTTGTTCGGGCAGGATTTCGCGGGCGACTTTAGCGCGGGGTAAAAGAAACCGTTGGCCTTTTATATTTTCGATGCTTTCGATCAGGGATTCTGCGACAAAATTTTCGGGCACCACATCCACGCGGATTCCCAGATCGCGAACCGCCTCGGCGGTTTTGGGGCCGATGGTGAAAATACGAATCCCTTTCAATTCACGGATGTCCTGCTCAATAGCCTTGAGTCGGTCGGCAAAAAACCGCACGCCATTGACGCTGGTGAATATGAGTCCATCGTATTGAGAGAGGTTGTTCAGTGCATCATCCAGGGGTGACCAGTCATCCGGGGCGATGGTCTCGATCACTGGAAAAAAGAAGGTCTCGGCACCCAGCTCTTGCAGGCGATCCATCATGGATTCGGCCTGATCGCCTTTTCGAGTGACCACAACAGTTTTTCCGAATAGCGGCAGGTGTTCATACCATTCGATGACGGATTTCAGGTTTACCACTTCTCCGATGATGGTCAGGGCCGGGGGCAAAATTTTATCCTTCGCCGAAATTTCCACAATGGTGGCAAGGGTGCCGGTCCAGGTTTTTTGCCGGGCCGTTGTGCCCCATTGAATTACGGCAATGGGGGTATCCGGGTTTTTGCCGAATTTCATGAGTTTTTCGACAATTAAAGGAAGTTTACGTGCGCCCATGAGAAAAACCAAAGTACCGGACCGGGCGGCTATTTTTTCCCAATCGATATGAATATCGCCCTGCTTTTTCTCGTTGCTCCCGGTGATGATAGAAAGGGTGGAAGAAAGGTGGCGGTGCGTGAGTGGGATGCCAGCATAAGCGGCGACCCCCATCACCGAGGATACACCGGGAACAATGATGAAAGGAATTCCTGCCTTCTGGACGGCCTGAATTTCTTCTCCTCCGCGCCCAAACAGAAGAGGGTCGCCGCCTTTCAAGCGGACAACGATTTTCCCTTCATGAGCTTTGCTGATGAGCAGATGATTGATCTGTTCCTGTTCCATGGAGGCCACGCCTTCTTTTTTCCCCACATAGATCATCTGGGCTGATTTTTGGGTGAAGCGGACCATATCTGGATTGACCAGGTGGTCGTATAAGATGACATTGGCTTTTTGCAACCACTGCTTGCCGCTCAAAGTTAACAGTCCGACATCGCCCGGCCCGGCACCGACTAGAACCACTTTGCCTTTATTTGAATCAACCATTTTGTGTGTGCAGGTAGTTCGCGAGATCTGCGAATTCATCGAGCGAGAGGGTTTCGCCTCTTCGGTTAAGGTCAATGCCGGCCAATCGGGCCTGCCCGTTCTCCTCATTAAACAGGTGTTTCCAGTCTTTTAAATTATTTTTTAGCATTTTCCTTTTATGAAAAAATGCTGAATTCACCATTTTAAAAAATAGTTTCGGATCTTCCACCTGCACCCTTGGTTGGGGCAGGGGTTTTAGGCCGATAAGGGAAGAATCAATTTTTGGTGGCGGCGAAAACGCGGTGTTGGGAATTTCAAGCAATCGCTGAACTTCGCAATGATACTGCACATAGACGGAAAGCGAACCATATGCCCTCTGGCCAGGGTTAGCCGTTAATCGGTCCACCACTTCTTTTTGTAACATCAATGTCATGGAGCGAATATATTTGCGGTAATGGATCAATTTTTTCATGATGTGGGTGGCGGCGTAATAGGGAAGATTAGAAACAACATTAAGTTTTATTCCCAGGGAACTGTAGTCAAACTTTGCCGCATCGCCTTCAACCAGTTTAAAAGACGGAGTATCGCCGAACCGGTTTTGCAGATCCTTGGAAAGCCGAGAGTCCAGTTCGATGGCGGTCAGCGAGTCGGCCTGCTGGATCAGGAGTTGGGTGAGGATACCCTTTCCCGGTCCGATCTCTATCACAGGTTCTCCCGGCTGGATATTTGCCAGTTCGATTATATTTTGCGCGATGCTGGAATCGATGAGGAAGTTTTGCCCGAGCGGCCTCTTCTTCATTGCATGGATAGGGTGGATTGAGACAATTGAACCGCCGTCCGCAAAGCCATTTTAAGATTTTTGGCACAGGCTTTGTCCCTTCCAGCAATATCGAATGCGGTGCCATGATCCACGGAGGTTCTCAATATGGGCAGGCCCAGAGTGATGTTCACTCCCTGCCCGACGGAGTCCATTTTTACCGGGATCATTCCCTGGTCGTGATACATGCAGACCACTGCGTCATATTTCCGGGAATCTGGTCTGCCAAACAGGGCATCGGCGGAGAAAGGCCCGCTGGCCTGGATGCCTTCCTTTTGCACGGTTTTCAGTGCGGGCAAAATATGATCGCTTTCTTCCTGCCCGAAAATGCCTCCATCCCCACAATGCGGATTGAGTCCAGTCACCGCAATACTGGGAACATCGGTCACATGCCGGGTCAGCCATTCGTGAGTCAGACGAATAGTGTTGAGCACCCTTTCTTCGGTAATAAGGGGTTTGACCTGTTCCAGGGGGACATGGGTGGTGACAAGCACAACCCTTATGGAATTGCCCGCCATCATGAGTGCGGCCTGTTTTGAATTCGTGAGATGGGCCAGTAGTTCGGTATGTCCGGGAAAAGGATAGCCTGCAAGATGCAGGCTTTTTTTATTAATGGGTGCTGTAGTTATGGCTGAGACTTCATCATTGAGTGCCAGGTCCACGGCGGTTTTGATTGCTTCATAGCTGGCTTGGCCGGCTTGAGAACTGGGTTTGCCAACGGAAATATTTTCGGGAACGTTATTGAGGTCAATGACATCAATGGTGCAGGTCTGGTACCAGCCTTGATCGGGCCGGGCAATAGCGTGCACCAGAATCTCTGGTGCATACTTTTTTGCGGTTGCCTGGAGCAGGCGGGCATCGCCGATGACTACTGTCCGGGATTGAAGATGCAGGGTGTCATCCTGAAAAGCTTTGACGATGACCTCAGGTCCGATCCCTGCCGGGTCTCCCATGGTTAATGCAATAATAGGTGCTGAGTCCACAGTTCTAACTCTAATTTAAAGATGAGGAGCACCATGAAAGGAGGATTATTTCCTCAATTTACGGATTTTTCCTTTATTTTTTTTTGATAACCCGGAAGGATTTGGACTTGCATCCAGGATTTTTTTATCCACGTTGTCTTCATACTCTTTGAAATTTTCTATAAACTGGAGTGCAAGTTCGCGGGCTTTTTCATCGTAAGCCTCCGGGTTTTTCCAGGTGTTCCTCGGTTGCAGGATTTCGTCTGGAACCCCTTTGACCTTTACCGGAATATGCAGGCCGAAAATCGGGTCCGCATGAGTTTCCACTTGGTCCAACTGGCCCTCAAGGATAGCCTTGATCATAGTCCGGGTATATTTGATTTCTATCCGATGCCCGACCCCATAGGGCCCCTCTGTCCATCCGGTATTCACCAGCCAGCAGGATACGTTATATTTGGCGATCTTCTCCCCAAGCATATCCGCATAAATGGATGGGTGCAGGGACATAAACGGAGCACCAAAACAGGTGCTGAAAATCGCTGTGGGTTCGCGGCTTATCCCTTTTTCGGTTCCTGCCACTTTAGCGGTGTAACCTGAGATGAAATGATACATGGCCTGCTCCGGGGTGAGCTTGGAAACCGGAGGCATGACTCCATATGCATCGCAGGTCAGCATGATCACATTATCTGGATGACCTCCCATACCACTGAGCACAGCATTTCGAATATGGGTGATGGGGTAACTGGCTCGCGTGTTTTCCGTGAGGCTCCCATCATCCAGGTTGAGGCGGCGTGTATCCAGATCTAAAACCACATTTTCAAGCAGGGTGCCAAACCGGCGGGTACATTCATGAATTTCGGGTTCT
>JAPKCW010000367.1:0-1507 GCA_028822815.1 Nitrospinaceae bacterium
GAAATATGGCGAGAAACGCCCTATTTCCTTAGCACCATTTCATAGCGGTCTAATTGGTGTCTATAGCGTTTTACCTCATTTTCCAAAAAGATTTCAAGATTTTCCCCTTTTCCTTTATGGGTCCCGGTTTTGTAGTCAATGATCCACCTAACCCCTTCGTCAACGAATGTGCGATCAATGACGTTTCGAATATACCGATTATCCTGAAAGAAGGTCAGGGGATACTCGGAATGGGCGTCATCATGTGGAGCCAAAATCCAACATCCCCTTTCATCCTCTAGTATGTTGGTGAGAGCCAAAAGTCCTGATTTTGTTGCTTCTTCAGCCAGGTCGAGGGGTAACCCCTCCCCTAGAAGAGCTGGTTGAAGTTTAGATTTCAAGTTTTCTATTATTTCTTCAGGTTCGCTTTCCAATTTTTCTCCAGCTAAACTTTGCAGGCAACGGTGTAGGACATTTCCCAGGCAACGCGCTGTGTTTCCTGCCCAGTAGTACTCAGGCTCAACATCTTTTTCATCTTCAATTTCAACCACCTGTCCTTCAAGGATGGAATCAGCCGGGACAGGGAGTGAAAAATCCATTGGCAGGCGATAAATGGAATGCATGGGAGATTCTGTTACAGTGAGACCTGGCTCAACAGGGTCTTTGTTTTCTTGAAGCTTGTTGAGCCATTCCTCCTTGATGTGCGGCCAGAGTTTATTCAGCAAAGATTGGGGATGGGGTTTCCATACTTCCTCCTTGGAAGGTTCCAAATGGCCAAATAGATGCAGTTGGGTTTTAGCTCTTGTCGCGGCAACATACAGAAGTCTTAAGGATTCATATTCTTCTTTTTCCTTATTCAGGTCCGATAAAAATTGGTAGAGAGGGGAAGGGTCGCCGCCTTTTTCCTCAATAGGGGCGAGTAATAGATCATCGCCGTGTGGCATCCAGTAAACCAGGCGCTTTTCATCTACCTTGATGCCTTTGCCCAGTCCAGGCAAAATGACAAAGTCAAACTCAAGGCCTTTGGCCTTGTGCATGGTCATGATTTGTACGGCATTATCGTGAACGGCCAAAGGGCTGGCATACAAATCTGTCAGGATTTGGTCGAAATTTTCAAATTGTTCTTCCTGTCCCGACGCTATAATTTCTTCCACTTTGTTAAAAAATACCTCAATGTCATCAGGACTGGTTCCTTGCAGGCAGGCAGGTCCGCCCAGGCCAATCCAACAGGCTTCCAGTATGTCGCGAAAATTTTTGTCGGCAAAATCGTTTAAAAAAGGATGAATATTGCGGACCAGGTTTTGTGCCCTTTTATTTCCATCTTCACTAAGAAGTCCAATGCGGTCAGGATTATTCAGCAGGGACCAAATCGTCGTTGTGGGGTCCAGTTCGACCAATGCATGGATATCCGTCAAAGATAGTCCACACCAGGGTGCTCTTAGGATGGAAAGCCAGGCGGTTCGGTCTCCAGGAAAACGTAGAGCCGTGAGTAGGGAAAGCAGATCCAAAATCGCTGGCCTGTCAGTGA
>JAPKCW010000111.1:0-6917 GCA_028822815.1 Nitrospinaceae bacterium
GGCGCACCTGAAACCCGTTCCATCTTCCTTAAGCTGGAAGTGCGCGGCCTTGCGGTTGGCCGATCTCATTTTTGAAAAGACCTGGTTCCAGCCCCCGCCCCTATAAACCTTATAGGTGATAGAAATTGACCCAACGCAATTCGCCCCGCTACAAGCGTACAGTTCCGACCGGGGCCCGCGCGGATCTTTCTCCGGGCTCATCACATAGTAGTTTTCATCGATGGCCATCCAATCCTGCACCCACTCGCTCACATTGCCCGCAATATCATAAAGTCCAAAAGGATTAGGAGGGAAAGACCCCACCGGGGCGGAATTCTTAAAACCATCCGTCAAATTGGGGTCCCGGTTGTTGAGAACACAAGTGCTGTCACAGAAATTCGCCTCCTTGCCGGTCATTTTTTGACCCCAATAATATTCTTCTTGTGTTCCTCCGCGGGCCGCATACTCCCATTCCGCCTCGGTCGGCAGTCTGAGACCCAGTTTTCTGCAATAGTCTCTGGCCCCTTCCCAGGACACACTTTCTACGGGAAGATCGCCGCCAACATATTGGGAAGGGTTATAACCCATAACTGTTTGGAAAAATTTTTGCCTCACTTCATATTTCGTCATCTTAAAGGGAGACAGGCAAACCTTGTGGACAGGTTGCTCATCCGGATCTCCCAATTGGCTCCCCATCTGAAAACATCCTCCCGGTATCGCAACCAGTTCCTCCTCCGGTTTCACCTGTCTGGCGGAAATGGATTTTTTCATCACTTTGGCCTTCAAAGCCTCAACTTTTTCACGGGTAGCAGCAGGAATTCCGGAATATTGGAGCCGGGTCCGGCTTTTTAGAAACAGCTTCATTTTCCCGGATTTTTTTAGAAATGCCCGGTAATGCGGGACGGGTCCCTCATGATCTTCTTTTAAAAACTGGCTGAAATCATCGTCACTTTTTTCAGATTCATCCATAGCCATTACGTTTTCATCCACCAACTCTGCCTCAAGAGGTTCCGATTCGCCTTCGGTATAAATCAGGATGTCGCGGCCGGTAGATAACGGCATGGCGAGAATTTTATCCAGCAGTTTTTCTGCTTCATCGTATTTTTTCAGCTTTATCTTGGTATTGGCCTGGGCTTGCAACGTAATAAAATTGCCCGGCTCCTTTTCGAGAACAGCACGAAAAATTGTTTCGGCTTCCTTGTACTTCCCCAGCGAAAAGGCCTTTTCACCCTCTGCCTGGGAACCCGAACTTTCTTCCACCAAAATAAGGCTCACACTCCCTATAGTCAGTAGAAACACTACGGAAAGAATTATTGTACGGACTTGGTTAAACATAGGTCCTATCCTTAATTTGAAGTCAGCGCAGTTATTCTAAAAAACATATTATACTCCTCCTGCCATCCCGCGTGTAGCAGGGAACTGGGCAAAAGCTCATTAAGCCGAGATAACTCCTTGCTCGCCAAATAAAGCGACGGCACGCTGGCCGGCGCCTATGGGAAGATATTCAATTTGTAACTGCCCAGTTGGCAACCATGCCCTTATTAGATGATGAGCCCGTTGAAACAGGAGTGTTTATAGGCCCCGGTGCGAAAAAACCTCTAAAGCTTGATATTCCCTTATTTGTTTCTGATATGAGCTTCGGCGCTCTCTCTGAAGAAGCCAAAATCACTTTGGCAATGGGTGCTGAAATGGCCGGCACCGGTATTTGCAGTGGGGAAGGAGGGATGCTCCCTGAAGAGCAGGCGGCAAACAACCGGTATTTCTATGAACTTGCTTCAGGCCGATTTGGATTTTCAATGGAAAAAATAAAACGCTGCCAAGCGTTCCATTTTAAAGGCGGTCAGGGCGCAAAGACCGGGACCGGCGGTCACCTGCCCGGACAAAAAGTTACAGGAAAAATCGCCGAGGTGCGCGGATTGAATGAAGGCGAATCCGCTATTTCCCCACCCCGTTTTCCTGATTGGACTGAAATCGCGCCCATCAAGGATTTCGCCAATCAGGCGCGAGAGGCCACAGGAGGCATCCCCATCGGCTACAAACTATCCGCGCAACATATAGAAAAGGATATCGATGCCGCGTTGGAGGTGGGGGTTGATTACATCATCCTTGATGGACGTGGCGGCGGAACCGGAGCCGCTCCCCTGCTCTTTCGAGACAATATCTCCGTACCCACCATTCCCGCCCTGGCACGAGCCCGGCGACATCTCGATAGCCTGGATCGGAAAGAGGTGACGTTGATCATTACAGGAGGATTAAGAATCCCCGCCGATTTTGCAAAAGCACTCGCTTTGGGAGCAGACGCTATAGCCCTCTCCAACTCCGCCATACAGGCCATCGGATGCATCGGAATGCGGGCCTGCCATACTAATAACTGTCCCGTTGGCATTGCCACCCAAAAAGAACACCTCAGGAGAAGATTGATTATTGAAGAATCCGCCAACCGTCTCAAAAACTTTTTCGAGGCCTCCGTCGATTTAATTAGAGTAATGGCAAGAGCCTGTGGTCATCGACATATCAATGAATTCGAAAGCAACAACCTCACCACCTGGAAACGAGAAATGGCCGACCTGTCAGGAATTAAATATGGAGGTGTTTAGTAGTTATTTTACCCTCCAGATACTTAATCCGGAATGATATACTGGTTTTTTAGTTCCCCTTTTGAGGCGAGCGTTCAATGATCATCGTGATGGCTCCGGATGCAACCCCGGAGGAAATAGAAAAGGTTGAAAACACTATCCGGGAACTCGGCTACACCCCGCATGCAATTGTCGGTGTGGAACGCAAAGTGATTGGGGCCGTGGGCGATGAACGAGGAAAAGACCGCCTGCAATCTATTGAAACCATGGGCGGAGTAGAAAGCGTTTTCCCTATTCTCAAGCCTTACAAACTTGCCAGCCGCGAAGTGAAATCCATCAACTCGGTGATTCAAGTCGGTGGGGTTTCCATCGGTGGACCTGCTATCGCCATCATCGCCGGCCCGTGCTCGGTAGAAAGCAAGGAACAGATATGCACGACCGCGAAGCTGGTTAAAAGTTCCGGGGCCAGCTTTCTCAGAGGAGGCGCTTACAAGCCTCGAACTTCGCCTTATAGCTTTCAGGGAATGGAAGAAGACGGGCTCAAGCTACTGGCCGCTGCCAGGGAGGTTTCCGGACTACCCATTGTCACCGAAGTTATGAACCCCCGTGAAATAGATCTGGTTGCAAAATATGCCGATGTCATTCAAGTCGGAGCCCGGAATATGCAGAATTTCTCATTATTGAAAGAGCTGGGGAGGGTAGACAAACCAATTCTTTTGAAACGGGGCATGATGAACACCATTAAGGAGTTTCTCATGTCTGCCGAATATGTTCTTTCCGAAGGCAACCATCAGGTAATTCTTTGCGAACGAGGCATCCGCACCTTTGAAACTGCGACCCGAAACACTCTGGATATCAGCTGTATACCGGTCTTGAAAAAAGAAACTCATCTTCCCATCATCATAGATCCCAGCCATGCGACCGGGCATTGGGATATGGTTGAATCCATGTCACGCGCATCCATTGCCGCCGGTGCCGATGGGCTGATCATCGAGGTTCACCCCGATCCCGTCAAAGCTTTTTCCGACGGACCGCAGTCCCTGAAACCGGAAAAATTTGACCGGCTTATGGAAAACCTGCGACCCTTCGCCGAATTAATGGGACGCACCCTCTAGCGAGGGAGGCAATGTGCCGTCGCTTTATTTGGCGGGCAAAGAGTTGTCTCGGCTCAATAGAGCCAGTGCCGCCTGCCTCTCCCCTGTCAAGAGGAGCTATTAAAGTATTGCGCTTGACGGTGTCGTTTGGTTGACGGACAATACAGAACTGGCCTCGCGCCCAGCGGTGGTAAGTTCTTGAATTTTTGGTGTTTTGGGTTTATCCTGAAACGACTTTGATGAGCAGAAATAACCTGTTTAGGATTTATTGATCGGGTTCAATAACTTTTAAGTTTGGCGCTCCCGCATGAGTGATTTATATCAATCCAACCGCAAACTTGTTGCAATATACCGGCAACAACTTCAACAAAAAATAGTTTCGCTTCATCAAGCAGAACAATCTTCCAACAACATCGATCCGCAGAAATTTTACCTGGGTTTTAAAAATCAGGCCATTGAACTGGTGCAGAAAGAAACCGCCCTGCTCCAAAAGGAGTGTGGCAAATCCGACAACTGCCACCTGTTGTTGCTCAAGCAAACTGCACTGGTAGACACTCTCGTGCAAGCCAGTTTTTATTCCGCTGTCTGGTACTTCAATCACCAGAATAACCAGGAGTGGACTACGCAATCCGTGCCCATTGCCATTGTTGCCCGTGGCGGTTATGGCAGGGAGGAAATGTATTTCCGGTCGGATGTGGACATCGAAATCGTTTCAGAATCATCTGTTAGTGAAAGCGACAAAAAAACCGCCGAGCAAATTATCCGACACTTTGAGTACCTGTTCATCTTTCAGGATATTTTTCCCGCCACCATTAATGCTTGCTACACCGAAAACGAAACGTTTGAAAAGGACCAGGACCCCGCCATGGTTTCCGAATTCATGGCTCTTTTGGAACATCGTTTTGTAGCTGGCAACTCTCTGGTTTATAGCGAATTCAAAAGTTCTATTAAAACGGTCAGTTTGCTTTATCGCGAGGAGATTCAAAAACATTGTTTGAGTCATGAAGGATGTTATGAAGTCCAGAATACCGTCTTTCAGCAGGAACCGAATATTAAAGAAGAAATGCGCCGCCTGTACTGGGCATTGGTATCCGTACGATTTCTTCAAAACCTGAAGACCACCAACCAGTTTGAACTGCTCAATGAATTGTTTGCAAAAAATCTGCTAAGTCCATTGGCTTATAAGAACATGCAAAACGGGTTCCACCTTTTATCCCGGATCCGTTTATTTCTGCATACTTTCCAGAAAGGCACACACCGGGATACCATGAGCTTTGAAGTGCGGGAAAAAATTGCCCGGTCTATGGGATTCGATGTTAAGGCTTTTTTCCAAACTTATTTTTACGATGCTGTTTATCCTCTTAAGCGGTTCAGCCGGAACCTATACTGGGAGAGTATGGCAGCAGACACGAAAAAAAAGAAATGCCTTTCAGAGTTCTTTGCCCTCAATACACAAAATCAAATTTACTTTGAGAAAAATTCTGAAAACCTGTTTAGCCAGGAACCTTTGTGGATGTTCAAGGTTTTTACCTGGGTCGCTGAAAGAAATTATTATCTATCCTATGAAGTGACACGCGCCATTGAGCAGCATGTTGATCAGGCGTATCCTATTTTCATGGATGAAGAATCCAAACTGGAAACCCAGGACTGCTTCAAACGCATTATCCGGGGAAAATATTTTGCAAAAGCCATCCGCCTGCTCCATGAATTCGGAATATTGGGGGATTATTTCATTCCCGAATTTAATAATCTGAAAGGCATATTGCAGGATATTTATGTGCATAAATTTCCAACGGACATCCATGTGCTTTCCGCTCTGGATGTTTTAAATGGGTTGGAATTTCGCGACACTGCCGACCCCTTTCTTTCCGAACTGTATCACTCGCAAAGGGATAAAACGGCCCTGAAACTTTCCGTTTTGCTGCACGATATCGGTAAAGGCGCAAAGGTTGGCGACCAGAACGAAGAGTTGGTCGGCGCGAAAATGATCCCACAGATTTTGAAAAACCTGGGTTACAACGACAAACCCAAAAGGGTGGACGATGTTTCCTTTTTAGTGGAAAAACATTTGACCATGTACGACCTGATGCTTCTCGATCCGGAAGCCGATGACACCTATGACATGGTACTCGACCTCGTCAACCATGATAAGGAAAGGCTCAAGATGCTGGTTCTGCTTACCCACGCGGATCGCGGTGGAACCAAAATGGATCTGTCCTCCTCGCAAATCGAGCAATTAAAACTATTTTACCAATACACCCTTCACCACAAGAGGCGGGAAAGTGTTCCCAATAACGTTAAACTGGAGTTTCTGAAGATGGTTCGCCTTCCCCGGGAACTGCAAACGCAGTTGGAAATCTATTATAAATTTACCCAGTCGCGGGAACCTTTCATGGCAGAAATGCTTTTTGTGCCTGGGCAACCTTCTGAGCTGATCGTCTGCACCCAGGATATCCGGGGGTTTCTGCACAAGGTTTCCGCGGTTTTGGCATTCAACCAATTGGATATTGTCGAAGCCAATATACAGACCTTTCGCGATAAGGTTTTTGATGTCTTTAAAGTCATCGATTCTACGTGGAAACCCATTGATTACGGAGATTTCTTTTTTATTCAACAACGTGTCCAGGAAGATCTACACCGTATCTTTATAGACCAGGAACCGCTGGCATCAATATTCAAAGGAAGGGCCATTGGCAATGCTTCAGAAAAACAGCCTTTCAAGGAAGTTAAATTGAAAATGAAAACTATCGGGCGATCTGTTAAATTGTCGACTCACAACCTGCCGGGCACATTCATGATGGAAACCAAAGTATTCTCTGATGCAAATATGGAATGTCAGAAAGCAGTCCTTCACACACATCAAGGTACCGCTTCAAATATTTTCTATCTGCGCCCTGAAGATGTAGAAAAAATTATGAATAATCAGGAACACTTTATTCAAACTTTTAAAAAATCCCTGCAACCTCTGTTAACCGGGGAACCATTATTTTTACAGGAAGCGCTGACACCCAGCTCCTAAGCACCCGCAATGAACTTTAAGTCAAATTCTCCTAGACTGGCAAAAGTCGCTTTCATCCTGCTGGTTTTCCTCTTCTTATCGCCCTCTCTGGCCTTATCTGAGGAAAGTTATAAAAGCTTTCTGGAAAAAGCGCGGAATCTGGATAAGGATGAATTTTTTGAAGATGCCGTTAAATACTGGGAAAAAACCCTTGATGCCAACCCTCCTCCAAACATTATTCTTTACGCTAAACTTAAACTTACTAATACG
>JAPKCW010000368.1:0-1503 GCA_028822815.1 Nitrospinaceae bacterium
CATCGTCATATACAACCAAATGCTCCTTATCCTTGAAGAATTCGTCAAGCCCACTCCCTGGCGCAGAATCGGTGACCAGCAGGCTACCGCTACATAAAGCCTCGAATACCCGCATATTGAGGTCATTATTTATGGCATTGTTGAAAATGACACGGGACTTACTATAATGCTCCGCCATTTCGTCCATAAATTTTCTTTGGCAGTTCAGATCAAATTTTTTCCGTATTTTATCTAAAAGATTTTTTCGGCGATCCGGGGTAACAGAAATGGAACCGACAAAACCTACATCAAATTTCTTGTCAACCTTTACCTGTCCATGAATTTCAGGATCACAAGCCAGGGGTAGCCATATGACGTTTTTGATCCCTGCCTGCATCATCGGCTGCACATACGCCTTTTGGGCTAAAAAGACAAAATCAAAGTTTCCAGCAATTTCAAGATGCCGGTCAAAATTAATATGGGTGTCTATGAGATAACAAACCTTGGGCAATTTGTGCTCACTTAGATCCTCCGGGATATCGCTCAAACCCGTCTCGACCCATAAATAAAAATCAGGTTGCCATCCATCAGGCAGTTCTGCCATGACTTGCTGTAAAGGCGTTGCGTTTCCCCTGAAAATGTTCTGGGGAGTGGCTTCCCAATTAAGCGCTTCCAGATTCCATAGCTTGATAATTTTGTCATTTATTTGAGAACCGCAAGTTATAACATTGTGTTTTTTTCTGAAAGCTCTTTCCAGGTAATGCGCAGTAGTTGCGGGATAGGACACAAAATCCATCAAAATATTTTTCCGGATTTTATCCTTAAATAGTCGGGTATTTTTTTGGAGGTTGATGCCGGTTCGTTCTAAAAATTCCAAAACTGATTTTTCAATTGCCTTCCGCCATGATTGGAGAAATCGTTGCAACGGAAATTTCTCCTGAACAGTTTCCCGTGCTTTGTCACCCAACCTCCTGGCCTCTTCCGGATTTTTCAATAGAGAATCAATGCACCGGTTTAAATATTCAGGATCTTTAGAGACATAGCCGTTCTTTCCATCTTCAATGGGAGAAGATCTATTCCACGAGCTGACCACCGGCATTCCAGTAGCCATGGCCTCCAGCATGCTTAAATTGTATCCATCTTCAAATTCTTCAACGGTCGTATTAACGAAGACTCTGGAACTCCTAAAATGCTCCAACAAATCCTGAAAACCCCGTGACAAATGTGAGCCGGGAATATTTGGATTCATACCCAGGATCGTCAAAGGATGGTCCCTCACGATTTTTTTACTCAGGGAATAACCCATCATCAAATCGCGTTCCTGAAGCATGTTGCCGACCTGCAAAACCACTTCTCTGTCACCGCTATACCCCCCATACTCCGAGACATCCAGTCCTGGCAGGATCACATCACCGTCTAATCCCCAGTCTCGCCGTTTTTTTTCTGAGATAAAAACTTTATGGACGCCTTCCAGCAGGATATCCACTTTGTCCAGATAATCTTCCCGGTTGATCTGATCTTTTG
>JAPKCW010000369.1:0-1501 GCA_028822815.1 Nitrospinaceae bacterium
ATCGAACAAAACTGGTTTGTCAATGCTACGGTTGCCATAAAAACTTCCCTGACTCCTGAAGCATTGCTGAACACAATTTTTAAAATTGAAAAAGTTCTGGGTAGAGAACGAAGGGAAAAATGGGGGCCGAGAATTATCGATTTAGATTTGCTGGTTTATGAGGATCATTTGATTCATTCCACTACTCTCACACTTCCCCACCCGGAAATGGCGAAAAGACGTTTTGTCCTTTTGCCGCTCAGTGAATTCGCCGGAGACTATATGCATCCGGTGGAAAATAAAACGATTCATACGTTATTAAAAGAACTTCCAGAATCACCACAGGTCAGAAAGATATTACAGACTTCATAAATCATCCACCTTGATAATTTCCACCTTGGCCAAAGCGTCATCGCACAATTCTTTCCATGGAATTTTTTCCTCATCCCTTTCCAGGAAAGGTATCTTACTCCGAGTAGCTGGATTTTTAGGCATAAAAACAGAACAACAATCGGGTTGGGGCTCAATACTGGTTTCATAGGTGCCAAATTCTTTTGCCCTGCTGATGATGCTTTCTTTATTCATCCCGATTAAGGGTCGAAATACACTTACCGAAGTAACACAGGAAACCGCAGCGAGATTTTCCAAAGTCTGCGAAGCCACTTGCCCCAGCGACTCACCTGTGACCAATGCCAAAGAACCCTGGCGATCAGCTATTTCTGCGGCAATGCGATACATCATCCGCCGGTAAAGAACCACCCTGTTTTCCTCATTGCAATGGTCACGAATGGCCGCTTGCACATCCTGAAAGGGAACCACGAACAAGGTTCCCCGTGTCTGGAAATGATTGATCTTTTTTGCCAGGATTAAGACCTTGTCATACCCTCCCCTGCCTAGAAAAGGCTGGTTATCAAAAAATACAAAATGCACCTGGCACCCCCTACATGCCATCATAAAAGCGGAAACAGGACTGTCAATTCCCCCGGATAGCAGGCAAAGCACATTCCCAGAACTTCCCACAGGAAGACCACGTAGCCCCGGTTCCCGGTTATCAAATACCACTGTTTCTGAACTTCCGATTTCTATTTCAAGAACATATTCCGCTTCCTTAATGTTGACGGTCAATCCCCTTGGGCTCAGTTTAGTCATGATGCGCGAACCCACTTCAAAGTTTACTTCTGGTGACGTTTTAGGAAAAGATTTTGCGGAACGCCGGGTCTTGACACAAAACTTCATGGCATCTCTGCCGGACTTCAGTCGAGGCTCAATCCATTGAATCCCCAATTCAGCCATCGCATCGAAATCAGGCTCCATTGAAATGCCAATGCTGAACGAAGCGATGCCAGGAACGGACTTCAGCCGGACCGTGCATTCCGGCGCAAAACTTGAAGGGATGTCCAAAAAAAATCTGCCACGGGGTGAGCGATAATCAATATCATCGGTACCCGAAAGAACACGCTTGATATTACGCAGGAGGCATTTTTCAAAAAACTTTCTGTTTCGTCCTTTGAGTCCGATCTCA
>JAPKCW010000112.1:0-6874 GCA_028822815.1 Nitrospinaceae bacterium
GGGGAACCCGGATATGCCTACCCCTAAACATATTGTTGATAAGTTGATTGAGGCCGCGCAGAAGGAATCTAATCACCGCTATTCGCTTTCCAGGGGCATTTACAAATTACGCCTTGCTATCACCGATTGGTACAAGCGCAACCACGATGTGGACTTGGACCCGGATTCCGAAGCGATTGCAACGATTGGTTCTAAAGAGGGCATTGCCCACCTGGCCATGGCGATTACCAGTCCCGGCGACTCTGTTCTGGTTCCAACACCGACTTATCCGATTCATACTTATGCCTTCATTTTGGCCAACGCCGATGTCATTCATGTACCTCTTGGCCCCGACGTGGATTTTTTTGAGGCTCTTCTTGATGCTTTCAAGAGAAACTGGCCGAGGCCCAAGGCAATGGTCATCAATTTTCCCCATAACCCCACGACCCAGGTGGTGGATATTGATTTTTTTGAAAAGGTGGTGGATTTTGCCAAAGAACACGATCTTATTGTGATCCACGACTTTGCTTATGGGGACATTGTTTTTGACGGTTATCGTGCCCCCAGTTTTTTGCAGGTTCCAGGGGCGAAAGATGTGGGAATTGAATTTTTTAGTCTATCAAAAAGTTATAATATGCCAGGGTGGCGTGTTGGGTTCGCAGTTGGGAATTCTGAAATCATTCATGCTTTGGCGCGCATCAAAAGTTATCAGGATTATGGCATGTTTCAGCCGATCCAGATTGCGGCTACGGTGGCTTTGAATGGTCCGCGTGACTGTGTGGAAGAAATCCGCGATACTTACCAACGTCGGCGGGATGTCTTGTGCGAGTCGCTGAATCGAATCGGATGGAAAGTTACACCGCCGAGAGCAACCATGATGGTCTGGGCAGAAATTCCGGACCGATTCAAGAAAATGGGGTCCCTGGAATTTTGCAAATTACTTCTGGACCAAGCCAAAGTGGCCGTTGCGCCTGGAATTGGGTTCGGAGAAGGTGGGGACCATTTTGTACGGTTCTCGCTGGTCGAAAATGAGCACCGAATACGACAGGCGGCCCGCGGAATTCGAGAAATTTTTTAATGGAACGACGATGAAAACGATTAAGGTAGGAATGATCGGCTTTGGCACCATCGGTGCCGGTGTAGCTAAGATCCTTACGGAAAACAGTGAAATCATAAAAAAACGGTTGGGCACCAGGGTGGAACTGGTTAAAGTGGCTGATCTGGATATCACCACTGACCGGGGAATTAAGCTTGCGCCCGATGTGTTGACGACTTCTGCCGATGAGGTGATTAACCATCCTGATATTGATGTGGTCATCGAATTGATCGGTGGATACGACCCGGCCAAAAAATTTCTTCTCCAAGCCCTCGAGCGGGGAAAACATGTTGTGACGGCAAACAAGGCCTTACTGGCTAAACATGGGGATGAAATATTTTCAGCGGTTGCTCAAAAAGGTTTATCGATTGGGTTCGAGGCTTCTATCGGGGGAGCTATCCCGATAATTCGTTCGGTTCGTGAGGCGTTTGTCGCCAACCGCATCCAGGTTATGGAAGGTATCGTGAATGGGACGGCAAATTATATCCTCAGTAAAATGTCGGATGAGAATTGCGACTTCGATACCGCATTGAAAGAAGCACAGGAAAAAGGTTTTGCCGAAGCGGACCCGACTTTTGATATTGAAGGAATTGATTCTGCGCACAAGATAGCGGTTCTGACGCGCCTGGCTTATGGGACCCCTGTGGAGTTTGACGATATAACGGTTTCCGGCATTTCGGGTATTACCTCGGAGGACATTGAGTGTGCCCGGGAGTTTGGCTACCGGATCAAACTTCTCGCTATATCCAAATATGATGGGCAGGCGATAGATATTCGTGTTCATCCCGCAATGATTCCGGTTGCGAACCCGATGGCCAATGTCAATGGGGTATTAAACGCTATTCGCGTCTGCGATGATTTGATGGAGGAAAATATCCTGATCGGGCACGGGGCAGGTGCTTTACCCACGGGCAGTGCGGTGGTTGGAGATGTCGTGGAAATTGCCAGGAATATCCTCTCGGACGTGGGAGAAAGAGTACCTGCCGGATCTTTCCAAAGTGAAGAGATCAAGGCGATCCCCTTGAAAGATATCAGTGAGATAGAGTCAGAATATTTTCTGCGCTTCAGTGTGCTGGATAAACCGAGTGTTCTTTCTAAAATATCCGGGACACTGGGGAACCATTCCATCAGCATAGAGTCCATGATCCAGCGAGGGCGGGCAGGAAGTGGCGAGGAGGTTTCGCTGGTAATGATGTGTCACAAATCCAGTGAGAAAAATATTCAGGCGGCGCTAAAGGAAATAGAACAACTGGATGTAGTGTGTGGAAAGCCAAACTTGATTCGTGTGGAAAAATAGGTATGGAATTTAAAGCCTGGTTTCAATGTATTAATCCGGATTGCCAAAGCCGGTATGAACTGACCGATATCGTTTATCGTTGCAGGGAGTGTGACGAACTTCTGGAAGTGCAACATGATATGAGTTTGTTGAAAAAGCGCTCGGCTGAAGAATGGCGGGAACTATTTGAGAGCCGGTACCGCCGCAACGAATGGCCCTATGGCAGTGCAGTATGGGGGAAAAGGGAGTTGGTTTGCCCTAATGTGGATAACGAAAATATTGTCTCTACTTATGAGGGGGGCACGAATCTTTTCTGGGCCGAACGGCTGGGGCACCAGATTGGCCTCAATGATCTTTGGGTCAAGCAGTGTGGTATGGCACATACAGGGTCTTTTAAAGATTTGGGAATGACCGTGTTGGTCTCCATGGTCAAGCAAATGATTTCCGGCGGGAAAAAGATCAAGGCAGTGGCCTGTGCCTCAACCGGAGACACTTCTGCCGCACTGGCAGCCTATTGCGCGCTTGCCGGTATGCCCGCCATTGTGTTTTTGCCTAAAAATAAAGTCTCGCTGACACAATTGATTCAACCCATCACACATGGTGTACTCACTTTGTCTCTAGATACAGATTTTGATGGATGCATGAAACTGGTGCAAGAGGTTTGCCTGAAAAACGAAATCTATCTGGCGAACTCCATGAATTCCCTGAGAATTGAAGGCCAAAAAACCATCAGTTTCGAGATAGTCCAGCAGTTCAATTGGGAAGTGCCCGACTTTGTAATTGTCCCCGGCGGTAATCTGGGTAATGTCAGCGCGGTGGCTAAAGGATTCCAGATGTTCCATGATCTGGGGTTGATTAATAAACTTCCTCGTCTTGTTTGTGCCCAGGCGGAACGGGCGGACCCTCTTTATCGCAGTTACAAAAAAGGATTTAAGACATTCGACTCCATCCAGGCGAAAACAACTCTGGCAAGTGCCATCCAGATTGGAGATCCGGTTAGTTATAAAAAAGCCATACGTGCCCTCCAGGCTTTCGATGGCATCGTCGAGGAGGCAACGGAAAGTGAGTTGGCCAATGCGGTAGGCCGGGCCAATCGAACAGGACTGCTCTGTTGCCCGCATACAGGAGTGGCTCTGGCGGTACTTGAAAAACTGGTTGAAAGCGGCGAAATTAAGAAAGAGGACCGGGTTGTGGTGATCTCGACCGCTAATGGATTGAAGTTCACTGATTTTCTTTCCAAATATCACACGGGTCAAATTGAAGGGGTCCAATCAGATTACGCATTCTCCCCCATTGAGTTGAGCGCCAAATATGAAGATGTGAGAAAAGCCATTTTGGAAAGGATAGAAGTATGATCCGGCGAATCTTGTTTTTCATCGTTTTCAGCACATTTTTAGTTGTTCTTTCTGTCTATGCAGAGTCTGGTGACTCGCAGGTTTTAATCCCAGGTGGAAAATATAATCTGGGAAGTTATTACTGCGAAGAAGAACAAGGTAACGCCGACTGGTGTAGCGATGAAATCCCCCACAAGGTGGAGCTGGGTCAGTTCTGGGTCGACAAATATGAAGTCAGCAATGCCGATTACCGGGAATGTTTTATCGCCGGGGTTTGTGAACCGGCGGTGTTACATGAAGACCGCCCGCAGGACTTTAATAAACCGCATCAACCGGTTGTGTTTGTGAGCTGGGAAGATGCGCAAACCTATTGTTCCTGGCGGGGAGGAAAACTCCCAACCGAATGGCAATGGGAGGCGGCGGCACAAGGTGAGAGACTGGGAGGAGCTTATTTTCGCCAGCCCTATGACAAAGGTTTTCCGGAAGATACGGGAAAGTTTACGGCCAATTCCAACGGTCTCTACGATATGATGGGCAATGCCTACGAGTGGACCCTGGATTGGTATGAGTCAACAGGAGGGACTAGGAAAAACAAGGTGGTGCGGGGAGGATCGTGGAATTCTGCCGGCCATTTTTTAAGGATTTCTGATCGGGTCAAAAAAGATCCCGAATTGAGATACAGCGATGTAGGGTTCCGCTGCATAAAGATAAAAAAGTAGAGGATCTCTAAAGATTGCTTTTGGCCACCGGCGAGCCGCCGGAGGCAGATAGTAATAGCTAGGGATAGAAAGGGTTTCCAAGATGTCAGATGTTAAAAATGTTGTCATAGTCGGTTCGGGGCCTGCCGGGCATACCGCCGCAATTTATGCTGCCAGGGCCAATCTCAGCCCTTTTATGTTTGAAGGTTATGTGATGGGAGGCTCAGCAGGAGGGCAGTTGACCACCACCACAGAAGTCGAAAATTATCCAGGATTTCCTGAAGGAATTGGCGGGCCGGAGTTGATGCAGTTGTTCCGCAAACAGTCTGAACGCTTCGGTACCGAAATGGTGCAGGAAGATGTGACCTCTGCTGATTTCAGCCAACGGCCTTTTGTTTTGAAATCCGAGAACCGCGAAGTGCTCGCGCATTCGGTGATCATTTCCACCGGGGCGATAGCAAAACGAATGGGAGTTCCCAATGAAGAAAAAATGTGGAACAACGGTATGTCGGCCTGCGCTGTGTGTGATGGTGCGCTTCCTATGTTCCGCAACCAGCCGCTGATGGTCATCGGCGGAGGAGATACAGCGGTGGAAGAAGCTACCTATTTAACCAAGTTCGGTTCGGTGGTTTATATGGTGCATCGGCGCGATGAACTTCGTGCTTCCAAGATTATGCAGGAGAGGGCTCTCAAAAATCCAAAACTGGAAATCATCTGGGACACCGTTCTTGAAGATGCCATCGGCGAGGATTATTTGACCGGGGCGCGTCTGAAAAATGTCAAGACCCAGGAAGTGCGAGAGATGGAAGTCACAGGTCTTTTTTATGCCATCGGTCATACTCCCAATACGTCCATTTTCAACGGACAGCTGGATCTGGACGATGCCGGTTACATTAAAGTGAAAGCGGGAACTCAGGAAACCAATATTGAAGGAGTCTTTGCCGCCGGGGATGTTCATGATCATAAATACAGGCAGGCCGTCACCGCTGCAGGCACCGGTTGCGCCGCATCCCTGGAAGCGGAACACTGGCTCGCGGAAAAGGGACTGACGGGGTAGGGCCTTTGAGTACAAAGCGAATTAGGGAAACCCTTGAAAATATCATTGCGCAACGAGACTATTCGCAACGGATCGATAAATTCGGGGACGATCTTTACGATCCACTTATCGAGCTGATCAATACTGTGCTGGAAGAAACACAAAAGCGCGGTGAAAAAATTGATCTGCATAAAAAATCCCTGAAAGAACAGGTGGCGGTGCGCACCGCAGACCTGGAAAAAACCAACCAGCAGTTGGCTCTCGATAAACGCGGGGCCGAAACTTCCAGCCTGAGCAAATCCGTCTTTCTCGCCAACCTCAGCCATGAACTGAGAACTCCCCTCAACCACATCATCGGTTACAGCGAAATGGTCCAGGAAGAGCTGGAAGATGCTGGCCTGGATGATTTGGTCGCCGATGTAGGAAAAATCCGCAATGCCAGCAGTCAGTTGATGAAATGGGTCGAAGAAATTATTGACCTGTCCAAAATTGAATCCGGTCGCTCTGACCTTGCGCATCAGTTATTTCCCATCACTGATCTGGTGGAGGAAGTGACAAAGAGGCTCAGACCGGAAGCGGGTAATACGTTGACTGTTGAACTTCCTGGGTCACTGGGTGAAATGAATGGAGACCGGGAGAGGGTCGCACGGGTCTTGTTCAATCTGTTAGAGAACGCTGAAAACGGCAAGACAGCGTTTAAAGTGAGCCGGGAAACGGTGGAAGAAATAGATTGGCTGACTTTCGTCGTGCAAAACACCGGTGCGGGTATCAGCCCGAAGGTTCTGGAAAACCTGTTTAAAGGTTCCGCCGATGCCGCTGATGAAACCCTATCGTCGAGCGGGTTTGGTGCCAATGCGTTGATGTTGGCATCACCCACCGTTTGGTTCTGGCGATGGGGGGAAACCTGACGGGAGAAAGCGAACTGAGGATCGGTTCCACCTTCACCCTGCGCCTGCCCGCCGACATGAAATCCCATCTAGAGAAACCGCATGTGCGGAAAGCCAGCAACCTCTTTATCCGGGATATCCTTAACTTAAAGTGACGGTGTCACCGCTTTTATTTTTGCCGGAATTCTGCTATAAACTTGTACTAGCTGGCTTTTTTTAAGTGAGTCGCCAATAAGCCTTCGTCTTTTTTTCTCTTACTTTTTTTCGGGAATGTTGTCTTCGGGAGAAAGACTTTTCTTTCCTCCAACTGTTGAAATATTCTCCAGTGCCGAGTGTGTAGCTCCTGGGTAGAGACAATCTTTTTCAGGTTCCCATAAGCGTCCAAAACTTTTGTTTCGTAAAACATAGGGCACCTCCTATAAAGGCAGGGTTCTTTGACATGCTCTTTATATTTATAGTAACAGAATCTGTTAATTTATAAAGATTTTATTTTAATTTTTTTTATGTATTGTTAATTAAGTTATATTATTCAAATATTTAGATTTAATTATCGAAGATAGTTTCTAGG
>JAPKCW010000113.1:0-6852 GCA_028822815.1 Nitrospinaceae bacterium
CTCAACCGAAACCTGGGCCGACCAGTTATGCCCATGAAGGTTTTCGTATTTGCCATCATAAAGCCTGAGCCGGTGAGCGGCAGAAAAACCGGTTTTGACAGTTACCTCGTACATATTCAACTCCGAGTTTAAATTTATTTTAAAATTGCATCAATGCAGTCATGGGCCGTATTCAGCATTACTCCTATCTCGTCTTCGGTGATAACCAGAGGTGGGATGAAGTACACCACATCTCCTAAAGGACGTAAAAAGAGCCCCCGCTTTAAACCTTCGAGGAATATCTGATAGCCGACACGTGTTTCAGCAGCAAACCGCTCTTTTTTCTTCTTGGTCAGTTCCAATGCCGCGATCATCCCCGTCTGCCGGAACTCTCCTTCCATTGAATCAAACTGTTTTCCGTATTCTTTTAATGCCGCGATTTTGGGTTTCAGTGATTCCAAAAAATTGTTTTCTGTCAACAGCTTCAAGGTTTCATTGGCCACAGCACAGGCCAGGGGATTCGCCGAGTAGCTATGGCTGTGAATAAATAATTTCCGGGTTTCGCCGTAAAAGGCTGAATAGATTTCATCGGTGGTCAGTGTGGCAGATAAAGGAAGATAACCGGAGGTAATTCCCTTCGACAGGCACAAAAATGTCGGTTTAAGATCGTGCGCCCCGCACACAAACATTGAACCGGTGCGCCCGAACGCCACCGCGATTTCATCAAAAATCATATGTATTGCCAGCGATTCACAGGCCGTTTGAAGTTTTTTCAAATAAACCGGCGGATACATCATCATCCCCGCCGCCCCCTGGACCAGAGGTTCCACAATCACCCCGGCAATCGTATCGGAGTTTTCACTCAATACTTTTTCCATAGGTTCAAAACATTCGGCATTACAGCTTTCGCGTTGCAACCCATAGGGACAGCGAAAACAATCCGGCCCCTGCACCGGCAAATTATGAGCGAGAACTTTTTCGAACTTGCCTCTGAAAATTTCCAAACCGCATACAGAAAGCGCGCCCAATGTTTCGCCATGATATCCTCCCTTGAGATAGGCAAACTGCGCTTTTTGGGTTTTCCCTTTCTCCTGCCAGTACTGCAGGCTCATTTTCAGAGCCACTTCCACCGCCGTGGAACCATTATCAGAAAAAAATACTTTATCAAGTCCAGGTGGTGACAAAGCAGTCAGTGAATCAGCCAGATCAATAGCTGGCTGATGGGTGATGCCGGCAAACATCACATGCGCCATTTTTTCCAACTGCCCGGTCAGCGCCGCGTTGAGCCTGGGATGATTATGACCAAAAAGGTTCACCCACCATGAAGCGATCGCATCCATATAGCGGTTGCCTTGCCGATCATAAAGATAGATGCCTTGTGCTCTCTCAACCAGTAGGGGAGGAGTTGTTTCATAATCCTTGTGCTGGGTACAAGGGTGCCAGACACGATGGAAGTCGCGGACGAGATCTAAATCGGATTTATTTTCTGTTTTATTCTCGAAAATCATAAAAAATCACAAATTGTATCGGGAGGGGGAGAACTCAGGAATCCCATCATCCAGAGTACCCTGGATTATGCCAGCCATATAGTCTGCCTGATTTGGAGTCAGCAAAATCCCATTACGATAATGTCCAGAAGAGTAAAACAGGTTGTCATACTTCCTACTTTTTCCCATGATCGGCATAAGGTCCTCAGCGGCAGGACGCAAGCCCATCCACGATTCAATCAAGGGAGCTGTTTTAATACTGGGGAGAATTTCAGCGGCATTGGCAATCAGCCGGTCGATCACCTCATTTTCTATAGACGGGTCAAAGCCTCGGTCTTCCATGGTTGATCCAATCACAAAACCATTCCCTTCCCTCCAGGGTGCAATATATGTCATCTTTCCATGCAGGGTATAGTTCATAAATTGATCATCCAATTGCACTCGGCACATTTGCCCTTTGATTGGTTTTAGGGGTATCGAAACCTCCAACACGCGGGCCAACTGCGAGGACCAACTCCCCGAAGCCAGAACAAACTGCTCCCCGTAAATGTGTCCCGAATCCGTAACAGCCGATGTAATGGCCGAACCCTTGCGGGTAAAACCGGAAACATTTGCTTCCAAAACACGAATCCCCAGGTTTTTAGAGGCCTGCATGAGCGCATCGTGCATTTGCCGGTTATTGACCTGTCCCTCCCCAACCCACATCACCTCACCACAGTCCTTCGAAAGATAAGGCGCTTTCTGCCGAACCTTTTCAATACTCCATATTTCATGCGGGATATCTTCACTGGCAAAAAACACCTTTCGTTCTTCCCAGGTTTCCTGATAGCTGGAAGAAGGCATCAAGGAACCCTCAAATGAAAAATGGACGGAAACTTCACTGACGGAGACCAGTTCCTTGAGAAATTCGGGAAACTTATCCAGCGACTCCCGGCAAAACTTAAAAAACCGGTCGGCCCTGTCGCATTCGCAAAAAGGCGCCAGCATACCCGCCGCGGCACGGGACGCCTGAAGTGAATTGACAGGGTCACCCAGAACCACGATCTTCAACTGAGGCGCATCCTGTTTAAGACGAAAGGCAATGCTATGGCCAATAACCCCCGAGCCAATGACCACAATATCAAAATTACTGTTACCCATAGATTCACACACCATCCTTTCATCCTGACAAGGCATAAAATAAACCCGGTTTTATATCATCACGCCCCTTGCCACACCAAACCCAATTATGATATTTTAGAAAGTAAATAGGCAAATGAAAAAGTTTTTTTAATTCAAACCTAACAGGTTATTTCCTTAAGATCATTATGAACGAAAAAATGGAAACAAGTCCGGATGATGTCAAAATCCAAGAAAGCATCGGGCAACGCGTTGATCCCATTCTCGAACACCTGGATGTAGGAGACGCAGAAGTCGACAAGGCACTCATTCGCAAAAAATTCATAGATATCTGGCAATATGAACAGGGTGACAAACTGAATGATGAAGAACAATACCTGACCCTCGTTGCGGTATTCATATACAATGCCCACAATGTGCTGGATGAAGCCAATGTAAGAATCGATAAAGCGCGGTCAATGATCATCGCAGCACTCGCCGCATGGAAAAAAACGGAACGCGACAAGATGATTGAGAAAGAAAAAGCATCCGAAAATCCGTTTAAGGCATTTATCGAAAACCACCAGCCTCAAGTTGATGAGACCCATACCTGGAGATATTTTCTTCTGGAACATAAAAAAGTCGATGATAAAAACTGGGTCTATAAAATGAAAAAATGCTGGTTTTCCCAGTTTTTCATTCGTTTCGGTAGAACCGACTATATTCAGACCGCTTGCGGTTTTGACAAAATCCCATGGGAGGCCCGTAAGGATTATGTCGATTTGAAATTGAGCAACCTGTTCGCGCAGTTGGGCGCTGTTTGCCAGTTCGACTACAAACCGGCAAAAGACAAATAGCCAGCGTGATACCCCATTCGGGGCATGAAATTTAATGAAGAAAATATAACTCGCTGGACCCGACTGGCAATAGCTTTATTTTGCAAGCGAACATTTACTCGGCTCAACAAGCCATTGCTAGTTCCCCGTGGGAGTGGCCCAATCAAAAATCTCGCCTACTACATCAGTGGTCATGGCTACGGGCATTACGCCCGATCCATACCCGTTCTGCAACAACTCGCTGCCGGTTTCAACGTACATATAAAATCGGACGTCCCAAAATCTTTGTTCACACAATATCTCGATGCCAACTATTGGCTCCAACCTGTGGATACGGGATGCAAGCATACCAACAACTCATTGGAAGTTGACCCCGAAGCAACATTCAAAAGTTTCGAAACTTTTCAAAACAGTTCGATGATAGAAGCAGAAAAAACCTGGCTGCGGGAAAACCAGATAGCTCTGGTTTTATCAGATGTTGCCAGCATGCCTGTCAAAGCCGCACACGACATCGGCGTTCCATCGATCCTGGTAGGAAACTTTACCTGGCATAATATTTACAGCCATCTGCCAGGCGCTGAGGAGCAAAAACATTTACTACAGATGCTGGAGGAAGAATATTCTTGCGCCGACCTGCACATTCTTCCGCAATGTCATTTGCCCCAACCCTCGACCAGAAAAACCAAAGAAGTCGGCTTCATCGCACAAAAAGGCCAGGACATCAGGAAAAATCTTGAGCAATATCTGGATGTCTCGTTTGCCGGTAAAACCATGGTCTTCATTTACCTGGGGGAGTATGGCACCCGTTCTGTGCTGTGGGAAAACCTGTCGCAACACAAAAACTGCCTGTATCTGACCCGTGACCCCATTGAGCAAGTGGTCCCCAATCTCTATTTGTTAGACGACCGGTTTAAGTTTCCCGATCTCATTGCCAGCGTTGATGTGGTATGCACCAAAGGAGGCTACTCCACTCTGGGATCAGCTTTCGCCAGCCACAAACCTGTCATTACCTGCGGACGAAAAGATTTTTATGAATTTGAGGCGATTCGCGAATATTTACAGAAAACCCAAATAGGCGTTATTATCGAAGATGACGACTTTTACCAGGGTAACTGGCAGACAGCCATCAAGACAGCTCTGAGTTTGACCGTTAAGGATAAAGTCCCCCTGAACGGGGAAGTCGAAATTTTAGAGGCCGTACGCCAGATGCTTTTATGAGAGCATCGCCAAAAATTACTTTTAGCGCGGCCCTTATAAAATAAGGGCCGTTGCCCTAGAGAAAATTACTGAACAAACAGAGATCCCTGTGAATATTCCCGATATTACTCTGATCATCACTAACTGGAATGGCAGAGAACTGCTGAGAGAATGCCTGCCCAGCATTCTTAAATCTGTCGCCTACGATAAAAAACGATCTTATGAAATCATGGTGGTGGATGATTGCAGTTCCGATGACAGTCTCGAAATCCTGGCGCGGGAGTTCCCCACCGTTCGAGCAGAAAAAACTCCTGTCAACTATGGGTTTCATGGGGCCAATAATTTCGGGGCGGGACTGGCGCGGTCCCACCTCATCATGCCAATGAACAACGATATAAAACTGGATGAAGATGCCCTCTACCATCTCGCCGAACATTTTGCTGATGGCAAGGACACCTTTTCAGTCAGCGGAAAGTTCTACGCATTCGATGGAACCACATTTCTCTATGGCAACCGCGGGGGTTATTTTCAGAATGGCCATTTTTATCTATACGAAAAAGAACCGGATGACTCCAGCCAAACCCTGTTTGCCTGCGGCGGAGCTTTTATGGTGGACCGGGACCGCTATCTAAAACTGGGAGGATTCGATCCCATTTACCATCCCCTGTACTATGAAGAGATTGACCTTTCATACCGCGCTCTAAAAAGAGGATGGAAGGTGCTCTATGAACCCAAATCCGTAGCTTATCACAAGGTGCAGTCCACCATCACCCGGCAGGAAAAGAAAAGGCAGATCGGGTTGATCTCCGCACGTAACAATTACCTCTTTGTCTGGAAGAATATACTGGACCGGCCCTTGACCTATCAGTTCCTGTTTTATATTCCACTTTTCCTGATCCGTGATCTCTTCCGCATGAAGAGCCGGTTCTGGATTGCCTTTTATATGGCATTAAAGCGACTACCCTCTATTCTCAAGGCGCGAAGGCGGGAAAAACTGGATGTGATTTTCAGCGACCGGGAAATTCTACAGAAAATCAACCGGCCCGCCCACTAGGCGTGGGGCCGACTAGCAACAAGGCTACGCCTTGAGGAAATAAGCAATAACTTTTACAGTGCTCAAACCGTGTTGGCGGCTTAATAAACTATTGCTATTTGCCTCCCTCGCTAGAGGGTGGCGAGCAAAGAGTTGTCTCGGCTGAAAAACTATTGCAATTTGGGTCCAAGCAGGAAAAGTTATCTCGGGAATATCATGGCTAAAATCGGAATTGTCTGCAAAACCTCTTTTTCCCAGGGCATGGGCCATTTGGTCCGCCAAACTCATATCGCTAAAATCCTGAGAAAGCGGGAAGCCGAAATCATCTTTTTTATTCCCGATTACCCGCCCGCCCAATCCTGGCTGGATCAGTATCAATTCCCTCACAAGATCCTTAACGACCCCCTGGCTCTCACAGAAAAAGAAACCGCGCCTCTGGATCTCATTATTTTGGATATTCAAGATACGCCATCAACCTTTATCAAAAAGATTAAGCAAGGCAAAAAACCGGTGGTCAGTTTTGAAGACCTTGGAGAAGGCCGACACCACGTTAACCTGCTGATCGACTGCAATCTGGACGAAAAAAATTCCGTGGATTTACCCCATCATGTTCAAACCCTTTTTGGCACTCCCTATTCCGTCCTCGCAGAAGAGTTTGAGACACTTCATTCTAAAAAACGCGAATTCAACGGGCCTATCGAATCGGTTTTGATCACTTTGGGGGGCACCGATCCGCACTCCCTGACATCTTTGCTTGCCGACAAGCTTTTGCAGATCCAGCCCAATCTTTCCATAACCCTCCTTGCAGGCCCCGGATGCAAAAACATCCCTGCCCTTAAAGACCGCCAAAGTGAAACGGTGAAACTGCTGGAGTCCACATCACAAATGGCGCAAACCCTGTTCGATCACCCTGTCGTATTCTGTTCCGGCGGAATCACCCTGCATGAAGCCATGGCCGTGGGCACTCCCGCCTTTGTGATCAATCAGGTCTCCCATCAAGCAGAAAAAGCAGGCCGTGCCGAAAAACAAGGTGCCGCCATGAACCTTGGAATGGCCGAATCGTGGGACGAAAACCGCCTGCCGGAAATTCTTAAATCCAGCCAGCAGGTTCTGGAAAAAATGAGCCAGGCCGGTAAAAACCTGATCGATGGAAAAGGACTGCAAAGGGTAACGGAGGCTATAAAAGCAACCTTGACTCCTTGGCAGGAGTAAAAAGCTATTG
>JAPKCW010000114.1:0-6775 GCA_028822815.1 Nitrospinaceae bacterium
GATGAGCAAAGCATTAATTTTTCTTTCTACGATAATTTCCAGAAAGAAGAAGACAGCGAAAAACGACCTGCTTTTGAAACTACTCTAGAATTTGGCATAGCCTGGGCAGATGACTTCAGCTTTGGATCGGAATTTTCAATCCCCTTTTCGGACACAGGTACTAATGATAATCAATACGAGTTGGGAGACATTGAGATAATGCCTATCAAGTATGCATTTCTCAATCAACCTGAAACTGTTTTGACAGGAGGAATTAGCATTGGGCTACCTACAGGGGATGGGAAAAAAGGTTTCGGAGAAGAACAAACGAAACTCGGGGCCGTGCTATTTTTTGATAAATCTTGGCGAAATTGGTTTTTCGGGGCCAATGCCGAGTATGAGTCTGTTATATCCGGGCCAGTGGAAACCGAAGTGGAGTTCGCCTTTGCTTTGAGCTACTCCTTCATCGAAGGAACCGGTCATGGCATCGCCCTTTCCAAACCTGATCAATCCTTTGTTCCGGTTATTTCCCTTGAGATTATTTCCGAAAGTATTTTAAGCGGATTAGAAAAGGAGAACGACACCTTCACTATTTTACCCAGTGTACATTTATGGAATCCTGCCAGCGGTTGGCAAGCATCACTGGGTGGAGAAGTACCTCTAAGTTCTTATAAGGCCAACGACTTTCAGATTCATTTTAAGCTGAAAAATCACTTCGATTGGAGCCACTTGCTAAATTAAAGCCTTTTATTCATCCACACTTATCGTTGAATAAAATGTTCCCATACCTATAAAAATCAAATCTAATGCGGGCGATCTGTATCTAAATACTTTATACTCAAAATTTTATCCGTATTGAGGCACGACACGAAATTTAAAATGAATCATTTTCTTAAAACGGGACTATTTATAGTTGTCCTGATACAGCACCTATATTTTCCTGATAAAGGCTGGACCGAACCCATCCCGGTTTTTGTCAGCATTCTTCCACAAAAATATTTTGTCGAACGAATAGGTAAAGAGCAGGTCAAGGTCGAGGTCATGGTGAACCCTGGAGAGAGCCCGGCAACTTTTAACCCAAACCCGAAAAAGATGAGCCTTCTATCCCAGGCAAAATTATACTTCAGCATCGGTGTTCCTTTTGAAACCATTTGGATTGAGCGGATTCAATCCATCCACTCAAACTTGCAATTCGTTCCTTTGCACGACAACCAAAATCCAGCAAACGACCACGACCACTCGCATGGCTCCCGCGATCCGCACATTTGGACCAGCCCGGCAAAGGTCAAGCTCATGGCAAAAAAAATCAAGGAAATCCTCGTCCGTACCGAACCTAATCAGGAAAAATACTTTGAAGCAAATCTTCGGGCATTCCAGAATGAGCTGGATGTGCTGGACAAGGATATCCGGAAAATTCTTGCAAGAAGCAATAATCGTCGCTTCATGGTATTTCATCCCGCCTGGTCTTATTTTGCTGAAGACTATGGTCTGGAACAGATTTCCATTGAAGCCGGAGGCAAAGAGCCCGGAGCCCGATCCTTGCAAAAAATAATTGAAAAGGGCAAAAAGCTTGGGATTAAGGTAATATTTGTACAAAAACAATTCAGTCTTTCCATTGCTGGAAAAATCGCGAAAATGATTGGTGCCACCGTCCGTGAAATGGACCCTCTGGCGGAAGATTATCTGGCAAACATGCGGCGGACAGCTACCGCCATTTCTGGAGTATTGCAGTGAGTATGTATTCGGTCATTAAAATAATGGACCTCCATTTCAGTTATGGCGGCCCGAAAATACTTGAAAATATCGAGATCGATATCCAGCGTAACGAATTTATTGGAATGGTCGGCCCGAACGGAAGCGGCAAAACCACCCTGCTGAAAATCATCATGGGTGTTTTAACCCCGGATGAGGGTTCCATTGAGGTTCTTGGCAAGTCTCCCTTCCAATCGGTTAAGGAAATCGGTTACATGCCGCAACTAACACCGTTTTCCCGGGATTTCCCGATCAGTGTGGAAGAAGTGGTTTTGATGGGGCGTTTGGGAAAAACTTCCAGTATCGGTTTTTTCAATAAAGCAGACAAACGCGCCGCCGAAAAGTCCATGAACGATGTCGAAATTCTGGACCTTCGCAAACGGGCCATCGGCTCTCTCTCCGGCGGGCAACTGCAAAGGGTTCTGATCGCTCGAGCCCTCACCTGCGAACCGAAAATTATGATTCTCGACGAGCCCACCGCTAATGTCGATATGAAAATTGAAAAGGACATCTTCGACCTGCTCAAGCAGTTGAACGAGAGCGTCACCATCATCGTGGTGACCCATGACATCGGTTTTATTTCGCAATACATTGACCGGGTAGCCTGCATCAACCGCACCCTCATCTGCCACCCCACATCAGAACTGACAGGAGAAACGATTGAAAACATGTATGGCACCCATATGCATATGGTGCACCACCACGGAGATGAAAAAAAATATCATGAGTAGTTTTTTCGATGCGGTTTCTTCTCAGGCTTTTATGCAAAACGCTATTGTTGGTGGCATTCTTGCCAGTGTGGCCTGTGGCGTGGTGGGCTCTTACGTTGTGGTAAAACGTATCGGTTATCTGGCTGGCGGCATCGCCCATTCAGTGTTGGGCGGAATGGGTATCGCCTATTACCTGGGCAGGCCTCCTATTGAAGGCGCCTTGGTCGCGGCACTGGTTTTTGCGGTAATCCTCGGTTGGGTGAGCCTGCGGCTTCAACAGCAGGAAGATACAGTCATCGGCGCACTGTGGGCAGGAGGCATGGCTGTCGGGATATTGTTCATCTCGAAAACTCCCGGCTACAACATTGACCTTATGAGTTTTTTATTCGGGAATATTTTGATGATCTCCTCCGATGACCTTTTCTGGATCGCCGGGTTGGATGTCCTGATCCTGCTCATTGTATTTCTATTTTATAAACAGTTTCTGGCAGTATCGTTTGATGAAGAGTTTGCCCGCCTACGCGGCATTCCCGTTGAAAGATTTTATTTGCTCTTTCTTGCTCTCGTTGCCTTGACTGTCGTAATATTGATTCAGATTGTCGGGCTGATTCTGGTGATCGCCTTGTTAACGCTTCCGGCAGCAGTATCCGGCCTTTATGTCCGCTCACTGAACCTGATGATGCTGTTGGCCACTATTCTGGGAGTGGTTTTCACCACAGGAGGTCTGGCGTTATCTTATCAGCCCGATCTGCCACCTGGCCCCACCATCATTCTGGTCGCGGGGGCCTTCTACCTGTTATCTTTGCTCATCACCCGATACTGGAAAAGGGCCTGACATGAGTGACGGTTGTGAAATAGAAGAGGAACTGGCGAGGGGCTCCAAACGGAAAATTCTCTGGTTGGTACTTGTTATCAACCTCATCATGTTTTTTGTCGAAGGCATTGCCGGGTGGGTGGCTCAATCCAACGCATTGATGGCCGATGCCCTCGATATGCTGGGCGATGCCGCCATATACGGATTTTCCCTTTTCGTGATTCAACACGATCCGGTTTGGAGAACCCGCGCTGCGATTCTTAAGGGAATCATAATGAGTATTTTCGCGCTCGGCATTCTGGGTTCCGCTATTTATCGAGTTACCCATCAGGTACTTCCAGATGCCTCAACGATGGGCATTGTCGGCGGACTGGCACTTGCAGTCAATCTGTTCTGCGCCTATTTGCTCCTGCGCTTCAAAGATGATGATATCAATATGCGGTCGGCCTGGTTATGTTCACGCAACGATGTACTGGCAAACCTTGGAGTTTTAGTAGCCGCCGTAGCGGTGGTCTGGACAGGTACTCACTGGCCCGACCTGGCGGTCGGGGTTATCATCGCCGGGCTGATTCTGCAATCCTCATTTGGCATTTTCAAAGATGCCCGAGCGGAACTGAGCGCTGAGCGCGCGGCCCAATAAAAACAATCGAGGTATTAGCCCCTTGGCAGGGAAGCCTTATAGGCACGAAGACGAGATGCTTCTACCCCTTCGGGGCACGAAAGCTAATGAAAATATCACGGAAGCTCAGCATAAAACAATACGAAGTAAAAAACTATTGCAAGTTCCACCGGCAGCTCACCGGCTGGTTAGGCGAGAGCGCCTAATCTTTCGGTCAAGGAATTGCGCTGGTGGTGAGCGAGATAAAGCAGGCCATCGGACAGGGAATAATTGTGAGGAAAGGTCATCACCTCACGCCCCAGCTTTTCGATCAATTGCTGGTACAGCTCATTGATTTCCTCCGAGTTCATACCGATCGTTGTTTCATAAGAATAACCCAGACTTAAGTCATGTTCTGGTGGGGTATAAAGGTTTTTGATGCCCCATTCTGCCGGATTTTTTTCAATAGGAGCACCCCGTTCCAAGTCAAACTGGGAAAGGATGGCTGAAAAACCGGGGGAGTCCAGCAAACGCTGGTTATCGAGTATAAAGTTGATCGAGTCCATCACCTCTTCACGGGTTTCTGTCGGGAATCCGCAAATCAGGTAAAAATGCATGGCGATGCCCAACTTCATGCATCGTTCCGCCGTTTCATCGACCCAACTCAGTTCAACGCCTTTTTTCATGGAATCCAGAACCCGCTGGTTGTAAGACTCCAATCCAAAAATAAGTTTGCGGCAACCGGATTTATATAACAGATCCATACGGTCGTCTTTTAGCAGGCTCTTCTCGAACTTGAGTTCGCCCGTCCACTGCACATCGACTTTCTCCTCAATAATTTTAGCCGCAAAGGTTCTGAGAAAATTAATGGGAAGCGCCTCATCGGTGAAGAAAAAATGGTTGCAGTTATATTTTTTCTGCAACGTTTTAAAATCGTTCACCACGTTCTCGGCGTAACGAACGTGGAATTCCATGTGGTCGAAAGGAATGGAACAAAATGCGCATTTCTCCCAGTAACAGCCTCTGGAACCCATCACCGGAAGAACCCGATCCGGGGAAAGATAAAGGTCCAGCGGCAGACCGTCAAAGTCCGGTGTCGGCAAGGCGTTAAGCTCCTCTTTAGCAAAAGGCCGGTTCACTTTAACCTGTCCGCCCTGCCTGTAAATCAGGTTGGGAACTTTACTGAGGTCGCCATCTCCGCGAAGGTGTTCGACCAGCCTGAGAAGCGGTGTCTCACCCTCATGCACGATGAAGCTGTCGATAAAGTCAAAAAGATGCGAACCCTCATTTTCCAAACGATCCACCAGTTTGGTGAACACGCTTCCTCCGATAGTGATATGAATTTCGGGCCGGTTCTTCTTGACCAGATAAGCCAGAGTCAGGCCAGAAATAATTTGTTCCACCGAGGTGATGGAAATACCAAGAATATCGATGTCCTCTTCTAGAATTTCCGGTAGATACCATTGCTCGTATAAATCATAAAAGAAATTTTCTTCCGGATGATTGAAGGAATCGATCACCTCTTCGGAAGAGTACGGAGAAAACCGCATCTGGCTACCAATGACAGTTAACTGCGAGGGATAATAAGGCGCAAGAATATTATCCAGCCAGACATCCATGATCTTGAGGTTTTCCATGTACTGATCGAGGTCATAGAACTCCTGACTGCGTTGCGAGGCCACGGCGGGGTCAATCTGGTCTTTCAAGGCCATGACGATCTCTTCCGCTTCTCTCAGCTTGTTAAACTTTTCCGCTTCCACCTGTGTGAGCCGGGGCCGGGAGCTCAGTTCATTCAACTCGCGGATGATTCGTTCGTAGAGCGGTTTGGTTTTTTCCCAGGTGCACAGGTCATTGAGCAGTTCAATCGCCAGATCACGCTGAACAACATCGTGCACCCCATGCATATTGAGAAATGCCTTCAGACTGGGCAAACTCAAATAGGGTTGCGAAGGATGCCAGGATGTCGGGAAAACCAGATAAATCATTTTAATGAGAACCTACTAATTCAATTTTTTATGTATGGGCACGGCCTTTATTCCACTCGCCGGGTCTGGCGGTCGCGAAGCGTCACCGCCCCATTGGCCCCACGCCTAGTGGCGGCGGTTACGCCGGTTTTGGAGCCATGAATACCAGTATGACCAGTTTATCATCGGTGTGGTTGACTACACCGTGATCCTGACCTGACGGAGCCATAGTAATCTCGTTTTGCGAAAGCACTTTTTCTTCCGCACCCACAGTCACTTTGCCCTGCCCCTCAAGCACATAATAAACCTTGTCGGAGCCTTCGTGGGAGTGGACTTTCTGGAACTGACCGGGCTCTAGACAGTATATATCACAAAAGAAATGTTCCGTATCAAACAGGCTGACTTTTTTCATCTTTTCGGGGTTGAACTCAACCACATCCCGAACATTGACCACTTTCATCACCATATTGCAAGTTTCCGTTAAATGGATTGTTATTTGCGGCCCATCAGTGGCCGTTTTTTCCTGTCTGCTTTTCTTTAAAAGGTGAAGAGGCTATCTTTCGATAGCGTACAAAAAACCCTCAAAATTTCATAGAGTTAGAGATGGTAGCATAGAAGGCGCACCAGGCCAAAAAAAATAGGTTCAGGGGTTATTATTCCGTCCTATTTAATTGACATCGCCATTGCGATCCACTATTTTGAAGAACGTCCGCGATGCAAACTGGAAGCAATCAAAGCATCCCGGCATACACTCCAAGATCATTCAATTTCGGGACGTAGCGCAGCCTGGTTAGCGTACTTGACTGGGGGTCAAGTGGTCGGAGGTTCAAATCCTCTCGTCCCGACCATATAAAACAATGGGTTAGCCGGAAACGGTTAGCCCTTTGTTGGTTGTGGGTAACAGGGTGGGTAACAATTGAGTGGTATTTGGGGACTTTACAGGCATCTGGGGGATGGC
>JAPKCW010000115.1:0-6772 GCA_028822815.1 Nitrospinaceae bacterium
TGAAAATAATATCTGGACTCTTCAGGAGTGGGGGGTGGGCAATGGCAATCTGGCCGCGTGTTTTCTCAGCCACCTACGCGAAATAGATAGCGGGAACGAGGTTTATCCATTTGTCCACTACATCCTCTGCGATGAATCTGAAGAAATTCTGAAAGGTGTGCGGGCCAATGTCCGTCTGCAGGAACACTCGGGGAAATTTTCCACGGTCCGCGTTCACGCCGAACATTTGGACTGCTTTCGGCCTCACTCCGTAGCAAAAATTATCTCCAATGAAATCTGGGACGACCTGTCAACCAAAGTCCTGCTGATGCATCAGGGCCTCTATTATGAGGAATACCTGTGCCCCTTTCTCGATGCCGGTGCGTTCCCTGCCGAAAAAGACGAATTCCTGGAACAATTTAAAGATAGAGATCTGCAAAATCTCTCTCGTTATCCCGACTTCCTCAACACCATTCACTGGGAACGGGATTTTCAAAGAGTGGATCTGGATGACTGGCCCTTTGCAGAAACCTTGAAAGCTCACGCTGAAAATTTTAAAGATGAAATTCCCATGCCTATCAATACCGGTGCTTTTTCAACCATCGCAAAAGCCAAAGAACTACTTGGGCCAATGAATTTTGGATATACCAGTTTTGACTACGGCATGAAAACGATCGAGGATCTTAATCAGGAAGGCAGGCCCTATTTCAACTTATACGGCGGACAATACACGTTCATGGTGAACTTTCCCCTGCTTGAAAATATTGGCCAGTCTATCGGATTTACGGAAATCACTCGGGAATACCAGAACCAGTTTGTGGGAAAAGACCTCGGGTCAGCGGCCCTCAGCCTGGTGGATCTGGTGCAAAACCATCCGCAGGTAGCCAACATGGCTCCATGGGACAGGGATGTTCTGATGCTCGGCACACTCCATGCTCTCAATACCATTTATCGAAGCCCCTACTCCGGAAAACTAAACTACCCGGCCATGGAAGGAACGCCTAAAAAACAAAGAAAGCAAATCGCTAAGCTGGCTGAAAACCTTAGCGGCCGGGGTGTTCCTGATACTGTAGCTTATGTCACTCGGGAAGAAGTTCTAGCCGCCTTGAAACCACTAAGAAAACTGGGTTACCGGGAAAAAGATATCCAGTCCGCTTTTCAATCCCCACCACCCCCTGTTTCATTCGTTCATATTCAATTCAGCGCATAAAATCCCGGTTTCCGGAAAGAAAAATCTGCTAGCATAGAAATACCAAGTTGAAAACTTTGGAGATTTTTTTCTCAATGCTCAGCATTTTTGTCGAAACCAGTTGCAACCGTTACAACCGTGACGAATGTGTCTCCTGCCATGTTTATGAACCGTTGATGGAGAACCCTGTCTCCGAATGGCACCTGAGTGTACAGCAGGCTAAGGTGATGGCAGATAAAATCCAAAGTGTCGAGGTACTCAATACCCTGGCCCAGCAGGAGATCAACCTGACCGGTGGCGAAGCATCGCAGAACCCGGATATTGTGGAGATCTGCAAGGTGTTCCAAACCGTCACGCCACACGTTTGCCTGCACACCAATTTGGACATGCTTTCAGAAAAATCCAAACGCTGGCAAAGACTGCGGGAAATTATGCAACTGGGCGGTCGGGTCGACATCACTCTTTACCCTACTGCCTGGGAGGAGTCGCAAAAATATTTTCTTGGAGAAATGTTGAAACTTCAGAACAAACTGATCGTGAATGTGGTGTATGAATCCCTGGCTGATTTGCAGAGTCAAATAAACCTGCTGTTAAATTTTTTCAAAGACAAAAGTTATACGCATGTGACAGAACTCCTGCAGTCCTATGCAGAAAAAGTCGCAACCCTACTAGAAACACACCCTAACTGTGACGAAAAACTTTTCACAGTTTCTATGGGAGATACCGAAGCATTTGCGAACAAACCGGAATTCATTTTTGGCATCAGCCTGTTACCGGCATTCGACATCGACAAAAACGGCTACCGGGCAATGACCTCCTTGCCGTTTCCGCGCGAAAAATATTTAATTGGCTGTCCGGCCGCACGCGGTTCCATAGATATCATGACGATTCAACAAAACGGAGAGATGACACCCTGTTGCGATGTCGGCAACCTGAAATGCGAGCCAAAATTCGGCAATGTTCTCCATGACAGCCCGGAACAGATCATGGAAAAAATGGAAGGGTCCATGAAAATACTGGCATCAGGAATCCACAATAACCATGAGAATATTAAAACCGGCAACGCTGGAAAGTTGGTGGAGGAAGGCATTCCCCCCTATTGCAATTGACCCCGACCCTCTTCGTAGAAGGGGCCGGGGGATTTAAAACTACAATATGCGTGGGTGGTAGGTTTGGTCAGACTGAGGGCAGTTCTCCGGTCGGTGTTTCTTCCTCTTCAAGATCATCGTCGTCTTCTTCATCACCGATCAACAAGTTTTCGTCATCGACCCTGAGTTCTTCAAACTCATCCTCCTCCTTCTCTTCTTCTTTCTGATAAGGAAGTTCGTTCCAGACAAGAATGCGTGAGTTGCTCCGGTCACAGATAAAAAGCTTGAATTTGGGTTGTGGCTCCTCAGGCTCCCCTTCAGATTCGCTTTCCACCAGAGCTGTTTCCTCATTATCGTCATCATCTGCCATGGGAATTCCCCGGAATTCTTCCTCCTCCTCTTCCTCGTCGATCAGCAACAGGCCATGAGGATCGTTCAGAGTGCAGTTGGAAGCTTCATCCAAGCCCCGGTTGAACGTATTTTCAGTTAAAGACGATTGGCCCAGCACCAGATCGGCGGGCTGTCCATTTTCGGTGGGAACTTCTTTCCAATACAAGACACGGTGATTACCGCTGTCGGAGATAAACAATCCGGCCTTTCCGCATACTACATCCGTGGGAAAATACAAACTGTCTGCGGAAGCTCGTGTGGCTCCATTGCCCTGGTTCGGCTCACGGCTTAAAAAATCTTTTTGCCCGATCACCACATCGGCGGGAACCCCTGTCTCCCTGGGAATATTATTCCAGATCAGCACGCGGTTGTTTCCCTGGTCCACCACGAATACCCGTTCGTTTTCGGCATCAAAGTGCACACCCGTTGGGAAACTAAGGGTATCCTGCCCTACATTATCGAATTCGCCCTGATTGGGCCAGCGTTCATCTATTCCTTTTTGTCCCAGGGAAACGTCTGCGTTCCAACCGTCACTAAAAGGGATTTTGTTCCAGATTAAAACCCGGTTGTTGTCCTTGTCGGCGACAAGCACATGTTTGTCATCGCTGGAGTGGATGCCCATGGGGAAAAACAGGGAACCGGAACCGACAAACCCTCGGCGGTTGGCTTCATTATCATCCATATTGTCCTGTCCCAGCACCAGCCCTGGAGGCTCGCCATCATCCGTGGGAATTCCTTCCCACCTCAATACCCGGTGGTTACCGCTGTCCACCACATAAAGTTTTCCATCGATCACGGCAATACCCGCCGGCTGGGAGAGGGTATCCTCCTCCGCCTTACTGATGGTAAATCCATCCAGGTCTTCGTCTCCCAAGCCCGAGGTCATTTCATCCAGAGTTGTGGTAATACCCCTGTTTTCAAGACAGTCGGCAAAATCTTCCTGACCGAGAACCAGTGATGACGGTTCACCATTTTCCTCGGGAAACTGCTCCCAAATCAATACCCGATGGTTACCCCTGTCAGAGACAAACAGCATGTCGCCGAACACCGTGACATACTGAGGTTCGCAAAGCGTGTTGTCGCCAGGGTCATCCGCTCCCCGGTTGGATTGGGACATAGAAAAATCTCCCTGCCCAATAACCAAAAAAGCACCTGTTTCGGGTATTACTTCTTTTTCAACCTCATCCACCTCGTCCAGTTCTTCAGATTCATCGACCTCATCCAGGGTTACTTCGTCATCTTCGGACACGCTCAACGAATCCTCGGTATCTTCAATTTCGTTATCATCTGACATGAAACAATTCTCCAAATATTAATGATTGCCAATTTTTAGCTTATCTAATTCTGTAAGACCACCCACTCCTACGGGCTAAACCGGGCAAAGGCTCATCCAATAGAACCATTGCACATGCCCCATCGGCGGCTCGCCGCCCACTCCCGTGGGAGGGCACTTGCAATAGCTTTTTACCGCTAGCAACAATACTCTCGGCTCAACGAGCTCTTGCACATTGGCCCCACGCCTAGTGGTGGAACGGCTTAAGTCTTTGCCACATGGAAACAACTTTTCGGCCATTGCGATCCTGATGTTTTCCGTCCCAAATCGCAAACGCCACCAACACGGGATTTTTTCTATTAAATTTTATATCCCATTTATTCAAAGAATCCAGGGTGCGAAAGAATACCACACTCCATTTCCCCTCTTTCCAGACCCCTTTCCCCATTATATTCTGCTTGGTTTGAGGCTGAGGCGTCAACGTTCCAAATCCTTCCGCGTTCAATTCTTCAACGGGAACATCCCGGAACGGGTTGAGCGCATCAACGGGGTTGACTTCGCCGCCAAAGATCATGGTATCCAGGTCCAGGCCCTTGGTGGCGTATTCGAGCTTTTTCTTGGTTTCAATTTCTGTTTGCCAGTCCGCCCGCCACTGCCAGATATTGACCACTTTCCCCCGGTTTCCCATGCCAAAGAACGGTTCATTGTGACCGTGCTTGTGCAGTAACACCTCGCCAAGGGCAAACTGCATAGCAACCGCATCCTTAAAATCCTGATGGCGGCTCGAAGTCCGGTCCGGTTGAGGATCTTCCCACTCCAGCCGGAAGGCAATGCCCTCGTCATTCACTACGGACTGAAACTGAATCTGGTCAATCGGATCCCGACGCGCATTGAGGGGAATCGTGTGTATGTTCTGGACCGGAATATTTTCCCACAACGGGTTTCCCGGATCCATATCGATTTCCTTGTCAATGCGGTGTGTGGTCAGGTCCGTTTCATATTGCGCCGGTTTGAATTTCTCTTTCTTTATTTTCGACTCAATATAAGATACCAGATTCCACCGCTCCTCATCCGTCAGGTGATTGTACGATTTCATCGGGGTGCCATCAATCCCCGTGGTCAAAATCACAAACAGATCTTTTTTATCGAATCCAAATTTATACGTATTGGGGTCTGTCAGGTCATAAACAAAAACCCGGTGATCCCAGATATCATAAAGTTCATGCGCAATGAGCCCATCGCCCAGTAAATTGGTCCCGTGACATCGGGCGCAACGCATTTCCTGATAAACCTTCTTACCGTTTTCAACGGATTCCGGGGTGGACGCAGGAACCGATCCAATCGTTATCGCCTCTCTTGGTTTTTCTCTTTCAAACCTTTTCGAAAATTTCTTGATGTACTCCACAACGCCCCGGGTTTCATCTTCCGACAAGGCTCCTCCCCATGCTGGCATGGCGGTGCCCGGAACCCCACGGAAAATGGTCCGGTAAATATCCTTATCCAGAGGAATCGATCCGAATGGAGTGGTTCGATATTTAAACACACCCTGACGAAAATCCCTAGGCCAAGGGTAAAGATATGCCATGGCCTTGCCTCCACCATCACCATCATCACCATGGCAATACACGCACATATGCTTGTAAACTGTGGCACCCAGATGCAGAAGATCTTTTCCCTTGTCTGGGGAGGACGAACCATGGACACTTTCCGCTGGCTTATGGGCATACAAAGGCGAAAACCCCAGCACCACCCCGCACAAGACCAGCAAGAAAATCCGGCTTATCTGATTAACGAACCCCCATACTCGGGGTTGCAAGTGAATAAAGTTTTTCATTACCGTTTAAACCGTCTTCCGCGATATCCACCCACATATCTTTGCAGTTACGTCTCGAATCCATACCCTTGCAATAAAACAAAGGATTACGATTGGTAAAAAACACAACAGGGTGCGAAAAGTAGACACTCAGGTTATCGAACTGGGCAATCTCGATGGCCTGCTCGATGGTAGTCTCTTCAGCCGAGGCCTTCCGGATCACTTTTCGAATAACCATATAATCCAGTTTGCCGTCCAGATCCAGATCGTAGTAAGTAGAAATTAAACCGGGCACACTCAACGATTCCCAGCCGCGATAAGACGGATGCGCCCAACCGGGTTCCTTGGGAATGCCAAGATTTGATAAACCAATTTCAGGTTCATCGTTACTCTGCCCTCTAACCGGAACAGGCCCGGAAATAAATAAAACCAAGGCAGTAAGAAGAGCCAGATTTCGCATTATCGCCCCTACTTTCGCTTGGCTCAAAGAGCCACTCTACCTTCTTTTTTTAAAGGTTTAAGCTTACAAACTAACACATTTCAGTATTCAATCAAAGCCCACTAGGCGCCAGCGTGACGCTGGACCCAATGGGCAATAGCTTGTTAAGCCGAGATAACTCCTTGCTAGCCAGCAGAAGTTATTGCTCGTTACCCCGGCTAGCAGTGGGAACATCCGGGAAAATCTGGAAAACCTCATGCAGTTTAGCCTGTTCAAAAACTTCCTTGGGCGCACCATGAAGCCCGGCCAGGACAAATCGGCCTTCATCTTTCAGCGTCTGATAGCAATGGATAAAAACACTGATGGTGGAGCTGTCGAGATAGGTGACTTTTTCCAGATTCAGAATGAATTTATGGAACCCTCTTTCCCTGTATGCATCCACGAGCAAGGTAATATCGTGAGAATTGTAAACATCCAGTTGACCCGACAAATCAATGATGATGGTGTCTTTTTCATCCCTGCAGTCGATATCGATTTTTCCCATCAACCCTAAAATCTCTTTATGTACTTTTTCCATAAAAAATAACCTCTCCAACGAATG
>JAPKCW010000116.1:0-6747 GCA_028822815.1 Nitrospinaceae bacterium
CGGTATTTTAGGATACCAGCGTTGTTATAGCAGGGAGAGCATTCCCCCAAACGGGACTCCACTCACGTCCGCTGTTATTACTGCGAATGGTTCCAGTTTCACCTGATGCGTAAAGGATGTCAGAATTGGATGCGGAAAACTTAATGATCTGGATGGCCTGCTCAGTGAATACCGGCTCCCAGCTCTCTCCTGCATCTACGGATTGGAAAATGCCTCCATCCGCTGCGGCAAACAGGATTTGCGGATTACCAGGATGCAGTGCGATATCATAGATTTTAGTATGGGTCAAACCCGAAGTCTCATCGAACCAGTCGCTCCAGGTATCCCCGGCATCTTCAGACTTGAACACGCCTCGACTCGTTCCGGCATAAACTGTATTGGGTTCTTTAGGATCAATTGCTAGAGCACGGATATCCTGATCAAACAATCCCTGGTTGATTTGGAGCCATGTTTTCCCGCCATCCCGGGACCGGTAAACACCGATATCCGTTCCTGCATAAAGAATTGTCCCTGAACCCAAGACCGTTACTAAGGACTGGATGCCGCGCCGGGCTTGTTGCACTTGAAAATATTTTGCAGGCAGATATTTTCCGCTGATCTGAGCTTGCTCGATACCAAATTCTTCCGGATGCATTAACAGAAAACCCGAAACAGAAAGAATAAGAACGAATACCGCAGACAGGATTCCAATCCATTTGTGGATGATGCGCGTATTTTTAAAAAAGCGAATATTCAAGGGAATGCCTGATTCTATTTGTCCTCAAAGGCCTTCTTGGCCAGCTTCTCATATTCATCCTGAAGCTGGTTTTCTACGTGTTTTACATGCCCGAACAGTTCGTGGATTCTGACGTCTATCTCTTTCAAATGCTCCGATAGCTCTTTCAAATCCTCGTCTGGAGTGTCCTTTAGAAATACTTCGCAACGTTTGGCATGATGGGAAATATGTTCCACCAGATCGTGTACCTGGGTGATACTGTTTTGCAGTTGGTGGGTTTCCACCTGCAATTGGGTGGTCCCTAACGCTGCCTTAATGATAAATGTGTAAACCAGCGCGAAAACAAACGCTGCAAACAACACCGCCTGGCCGATAAATGTTTCCCAGGTGGGGTACATCCCCAGCCAATGAACACTGGGCAAAAAATCCGCCGCATTCATAGAAACTTGTTCGCCCATTTGCAATTCATGAATTCCCTTTCCCATGAAGGTGAATGCCATGTAATACAAAAGCACACTGGTGAAACCAAAAAACCATTTAATGGGAATTCTCATTCCCAAAGTGTTGATTAAGTAAAATACTCCTGCCAAAACCACGCAACCCGCCAGAAACCCGGGTATGATTCCTCCGGTAGCATTATCTGCATATAAATAGAGGGCTTTATAAAAAAGAACGGTTTCGAATCCTTCACGGTAAACAGATATGAAGGCCACCGCACCCAGAGTGAATGTGTTTCCCTTGGACAGGGCGCCACGCATTTTTTTGTTGATGTAGTCCTGCCATTTCCTGGTTTCTATTTTAGAAACCAGCCAATAGCTGACCCAGAATAAAACTACAACAGCCGTCAACATGATCCAGCCTTCAAGAAGTTCTTGACTGGCCATACTCAGGTGAAGGATTTCCTGGATAATATAGGCTGTCGCAAAACTGGCAAGAATGCCGACCACCACGCCGATGTGGATGGATTTCACCCTAGCCTGATTGCGGGATTTAATTAAAAATGCTATCAATGCGGCGATAATCAGAATGGCTTCAAATCCTTCCCGAACGATGATGGAGAATGACTGGAAGAACATCCCGGTAAAACCAACCTCGCTCTTGAGCAATTCCAAACCTTTTGAAAGTTTCAGGTTGATTTCATTATTGAGCGACTGTACATGCTCAAAAGGCGCGTTACGCTTAATTTCTCCCCGATAACGACTGAACGCTAACTCCAGGTTTACACCCAGACTTTTATCCTTTGTGATGAGGTTGGACTCGATTTTTTCATACGCCAGATAAGCGTCAAAAGCCACTTCCGCCGCATCGTCACCCTGACCGGATTTATAAATCTCCAGACTTTTATCAAGAAGTCCTCGAACCTCCTCCACGACCAGGGTGGCAAGATTGCTATCCGCTGATGATTCGATAGTGGCCAGCTCCAGATTGACAGGGGGAAGTTGAACATTTACGTTGGAAAAAGTCCGGAGATAGTAGGTCACATCCCAAATCTGTGTTTCCGAAAGCACCCCAGCCCAGGCCATCATCGCTGTGTTGGCAATGCCAACGTTAATCACCTCAAAATTGTCATAAGCGGTGGTGTTTGCATCACCTGTAAGTTTTGCATTAGATAACACGGCAGGGGAGGGATCAAATTGACTGGCCATGGGGCCATCACCGTTACCTGTCAGGCCATGACAAATCGAGCAGTTGTTTTCAAATATTTTTTCCCCATTAACCAGCGATACCGGTGTGATCGGTGTTTTATTGATTTCGATATTAAAAGTTGCCAGCAATTCAGAATTGATGCTATTAACTTCTTCCCATATCTTTTGTGAATCGACTTTATCTTTAACCAGTCCCATCATGTTGATGAGTTGATTTTTAAGATTTTCAGCTTTTTGTGGGTCTGTGATTTCTACGGACAACTTGGCAAATCTTTCGATAGCCTGTTGCAAAAATACCTGGCTTTCTTCATATTCCGGGGGCACGACAATCTTGCCATCCACCACGCCTTCTTCAAATTCCTTGGCGGCGATATTTAGCATCATGACTATTTTTTTGACTCTGTCTATGGATGCCTGGTTTAGGGCTTCGGCTCGGTTTGGGGTCCAAAAGGTCTGACTTAAAAGTAAAAGGGATATAACAACAATTTTTAGGAGATCAGATTTCTGGGGCCTTGTTAGTTTTGCGGAGAGCATGATATCTATTGAAATTGTTGACTTTATATTGTAGTTGGAACTTGGTTGCCCAAATTCCCTTAAATTAATAATGAGAATTGTTATCAATAATAAGGGAAGGCCTTTAAATTGTCAAGGATGTCAAGAATATCCAGGTCTTTTTAATTCATATAATAACCATCAAAAATGGCTAAAATTTGCAAATCTGAAAGGGGGGTAAATTTCTACAGAATCACAAAAACTGATAAGGGGAAATACAGAAAGGAAACATCGTTAAATTGGTAAAATACTATTAGTTATTCTCAAGATCTTTGAGTTTTTGTTCCCATTGTGAGATAAGTTCGCGGAAACGGGTAACATGCTTTTTTTCTTCCTGCATCAAATCATGATACATACGCCGCATCCCTTTGTTGACATCCGTGTCTTCAGGGGTTTTGTCAGTAAGAGTCTGGTAATAATTGACTGAATTTTCTTCGCTGACAATACATTTGCGTAAAACATCCAGTCGGCCTTCAACCGTTCCAAGGGTTTCTTTATTGGATTCCATATATACCTCAGGATTTGATAATATTAATAAGCAGGAAGTATCCAAGCCAATGTCTGAATTATACCAGAGTTAATAAACGGAGTTTGTCATGGTTAGAAATTTAACAGGTTTTTTATTGCTGGCCCTTGTCTTTTCTGGTTGTTCTTTGCATTCTGGTTCGACTTATGAGCGAAGTGAAATGGGTTCACCGGAATATTTTAAAAAGGGTGTCATTTTATCGGTAAGAGAAGTTGAAATAAAGGGAACGGAATCTGGTGCCGGGGCTGCGGCAGGGGCAGCAGTGGGCGGGCTTGCCGGTTCTACATTGGGTGGAGACACAACGACCCGGGCTCTGGGAGCTTTGGGCGGTGCTGTTGTGGGTGGCTTGGTGGGCCATGCCACCGAAAATATAATCACCGGCGGCTCCGCATCGGAATTCATCATCCAACCGGACGAGGGAGAACCCTATACCGTTGTGCAAGTTAATGACCAGGAACTTAAAGCCGGAGAAAGGGTTCTGATCATGGACTCAGGTAAAGTGCGAATTGTCAGGGACCAAATTCAACAATAACAGTTTTATTTGAATTTTCACTTTTTCTATATAGGTAAAACGGAATGCACGAAGATTTGAAGGAAAATTATTATGCGCTGGTTCACCGGTTGGAGGAGAGCAGTCGGTTGGGCGGGGTCATGGGGATTCTGCATTGGGATCAGGAGGTCATTATGCCTGTGGGCGCCTCAGAATCTCGTGCTCAACAAATCGGTGCCTTGGCCGGGGTCCTGCATGAAAAAACCACGCATCCTGAAATGGGGAAGTTGCTGGATGAACTCTCCAAGGCTGATGAAAATGGATTCACCGCTTTTGAATGGTGCAATATCCGCGAAGCCCACCGAGAATTCCAAATGGCTATACGGGTTCCCAAGACGCTTGTCACTGAGTTGGCGGAATTATCTTCTCGAGCACACCAAATCTGGGTGAAAGCCCGTTCTGAAAACAAGTTTTCCGATTTCGCCCCGGTTCTAAAACAATTGGTGGATTTAAAAATAAAGTGGGCCGGTTATATTTTTCCTGATATGCAGGCCTATGACGCTAATATTGATATTTATGAAAGAGGGTCCACCCAGAAGGACATCACTCCGGTATTTGATAAGCTAAAAGCTGAACTGATTCCATTGATAAAGGCTATTCAAGAGTCGGATTACCAGCCAGACACTAGTTTTTTGTCAGGCCAGTTCTCCATTGAAAAACAGGAAGCATTGGGACGCAAAATCAGTGAAGAAATGGGTTTCTTGTTTGACCAGGGGCGCATGGATGTTTCGGTACATCCTTTTTGTGGCGGCAGTCATCCGACAGATGTCCGCATCACCACTCGCTACCGGACGGATAATTTTGTTGAATCGTTATACGCGGTGATTCATGAGACAGGCCATGGGCTTTATGAGCAGGGGCGCATGCAAAATGGGCGGGACCTGCCGGTATCTGAAGCCCTCACCATGGCTATCCATGAATCGCAATCGCTGTTCTGGGAACGAATGATTGCACAGGGAAAGCCATTTTGTGCACGCTACCTGCCGTTAGTTGCTGAAACATTTCCACATAATTTCAGGGATGTGAATTCTGAACAGTTTTATGAGGCGGTCAATGTCAGCGGACCCTCATTGATCAGGGTGGAAGCCGATGAGGTAACCTATCCCATGCATGTCATCCTGCGTTATGAACTGGAAAAAGGTCTGTTTGATGGATCGATTCATGTTGAGCATTTACCTGAGATGTGGAATGCTAAAATGAAAGAATATTTGGGTGTGGAGCCGCCAACAGATACGCTTGGCGTTTTACAGGATACACATTGGAGCGGAGGAGCCTTTGGCTATTTCCCTTCTTATACATTGGGGGCGATTTATGCCAGCCAGTTTTATCAGGTATTAATCCGAGCCCAGCCTGATTTAGAAAAACAGATCGAAATGGGAAACCTGGCACCTATCCGTGAATGGCTGGGCAGCCAGATTCATCAACAGGGCAGGTTGTTATCGGTTCCTGCTCTGGTCAAACAGGTGACCGGGGAAAGTTTGAACCCGGACAACTTTCTGGATTATTTAAAAAATAAATACCGGCAAATTTACCGGCTTAACTAGAAGATAAATGATGAATCCTAGTGGAAGCAGGGCATCTTATCCCAATACGAAACGCAGTTATCAATATTGTGATTCCTGTGGAACCCTCCTACCTGCCCCGGGTTTTTTTTGCGTCCGATGTGATCCTCCCGAGCCCCCAGAACCTGATCCGGAAAAGGGCCTGAATGTTTCCCAGGCTTTTCTACGCATTGCCTTATTAACACTGCTTTTCATAGTCATAGCTGTGGTCAAGCTGGAAATCAATCCACTGAACCTGTTTCTTGATTCGGGCACCGATGAAGTTTCTCTTCAAGTTGCAGAAGACGAAGATTATGAAATATTTTTCAAGGTCAATGTGAGTTTTGCTAATTTGCGTAATAAACCCAATACAAAAACAAGCACCATTTTATTTGTGCTGACCCAAGGCACTCAGGTTGAAATCCTGGAGAAAAAAGGGAAATGGTCAAAAATCCGCTCAAAACCGGGGCCGAAAGAACTAGCCCGGACCGGGTGGCTGGCCAGTAAGCTTATTGATTCTGAAATCAAATAATGTCATTTAAGCCTTCCAGTTTTTTGCTGACTTCAATGATCGCTGTTTTGAATTCATCGTAGGTCCGTGTTACGGGAAATTGGGGAAACTCTTCCACGACATTATCAGGAGCCCTAAATAAAATCCCAGCATCGGCTTCTTTAAGCATCCCTGTATCGTTATAGGAATCTCCGGCGGCGATCACTTTCAGGTTTAGCAATTTTAAGGCCGCCACGGCCTTGGTTTTTGCATCGGAAATTCGCAACCGGTAATCGGCGATTCTCCCGGTCTCATCAACAATCAGGTCATGGCAAAACAGGGTAGGGTAGTCAAGTTGCGCCATCAAAGGCCCGGCAAACTGATTAAAGGTATCAGACAGAATGATGACCTGGAATTCACTTTCCAGCCAGGATAAGAACTCCTTCGCGCCGGGAAGTGGGGCAATGCCTCCGATGACTTCCTGGATATCTGCGAGTTTAAGATTATTTTCATCGAGAATTTTGAGCCGTCCACGCATCAGCTCATCATAATCGGGGATATCCCGCGTGGTAAGTCGCAGTTTCTCAATTCCAGTTTTTTCAGCGAAGGCTATCCAGATTTCAGGAACCAGAACTCCTTCCAAATCCAGGCAGGTGACTACCATAAGAGGGTTATCCTTTATTTTATATTTGCGAAAACGATTCTAGCCACGTATTTGTTTTTTCTT
>JAPKCW010000117.1:0-6706 GCA_028822815.1 Nitrospinaceae bacterium
GTTTAAAAAAGATGATTATAGCACCACTCCCGGCCAAGCGGCCGGTGGCAAATTGAAATAGCTTTTGTTGGCAAGCAAACCGGCGTAACCGCGGGTGGCAATGGGGCGATGACGCTAACGCGGCAGCCGAAGGCGCGGAGCCGTTCTCACCGGGCGTGGCCCGGCTGCCTCCTCCTAAGGGGCTAGAGGGCTTCGCACTGGCACAACTCACGGATATATCGCACCAGGGAATGGATGGTGCCCTCATCCAGGGTATGTCCCCAAGCCGGCATGCAGGGAGCCCGGCCCACCGAAAGCCCACCAAACTTGATGGCCTCAAAAAGTTGCGTATCGGCCCGGGTTTCCAAATATTCGGATTTGGTGTGATTACGGGGTGGAACCGTGAGGAGCTTGGCGTTGATGCCGTTTCCCTTGCCTTCAATGCCATGGCATTGGGCGCAGTACCACTGATAAGTTTTCCGGGTATTTTCTGTAACTCGCACCGGTTCCTGTTGTGGAGCTTGCGGGCGGACTTCCTCGACCTCTTCCTGTGTGGGTGGTTTGAGGGCCGCCCGTTCGTCACCATTTTGCCCGCAGGCAACTATGCCGAGCAAAACCGCCGTTATTGCGAGTAAATTTTTATAATTTCTTTTCATATTTGTCACGGGTGACTCGCCTTTTATTTGCCACCAGCGGCTCGCTGGTTATTCTTCAGTGTCATGAGAAACTGGCTGAATTCGGTTCGGGTGGAAACATCCATCTTGTATCGGGGCATACGACTTTTTTCCGTGTAAGCCTCCGGTGTGTTCAGCCAGTTGGCAACCCAGTCGGCTTGCAGTCGGTTTCCCGCGTTGACCAGGGACGGACCTGATATACCTCCACGGACTTTCCCTGCAAGATTTAAACTTTGATGACAGGAGATGCAGGAAAAAGTTCTCTCAAATTGGTATTTAATTTTTGCGCGTAGTCCCTTTGATAGAGGTTCTGTTGCAACCGGTTCGAGCGTTGGCCCGGAAATTTTCAAAGCCATCAGGCTGTCCGCCAGTGCGCTGGCATCTTTCTCAGAGAAAGAAGGATGTGGATTTTTGCGAGATCCTTGCAAAAATCCGGGGTCGGTGATGACTCCGGCGGGCCGGATGACCTCAGGGTTTTGCAGGAATTGCTTTAGCCATTCGGGTTGGAACTTGTTGCCGGCATAATGCAGGTCTGGCCCGGTAGAAACTTTATCGGTATTTTCCAACCTGTGACAGGAGCCGCAGTCTTTCTCTTTCAGGATCTCAGCGCTGGTAGGTACTGAAATAAGCAGAAAAAATCCGCCGAGAAAAAATAATACGAGAATTTTCATGGTTGCGGTTCAAGAGGTTGCAAGGGGCCAAAAGGTTGTTCGTTATTTTCCTGTGTTTCTGCATCTTGGAAAATGTCATATAAAAATTCTATGATGTTTTTTTGTCCCTCGGGTTCCAGAGTTTCGGATTCTTGCCCAACGGTTTCCGGGGATTCCTCTTGAGTTTGGGAAGTATCGACAGCAGGGATTTCTGGCGCTATTTTCACAAACTGGTTTTTCCCTACGTCATAATAAAGGTCATCCTGCAATGGCGGTGGGCCCATGACATTTTCCTGGGCACGGTGCCGGGTGTCATAAGGGAATTCCTGCCGGGAAAGTAAGCGCGGGAAACGCAATTCACGCAGATTCAGGAAGCGGTATGCCCGGTAACTGTCTGTCGTTTTCTGCAAAGCTGAGATTTCTTCCTCGTTGAGAAAGCGGGCTTCGCCATTAGGGAAAGGCGTTTGCAAGGGCTCCCCATTCATCGTTACCCCCTGCTTGAGTTGAAACTGAGGGAGAACCTGGTTGTTGAATCGCAATTCATCAAAAAAGGAAGTTGTGTTTTGTATGCTCTGCCGTAGGGGGTCGCCCAACCCTGCGGACAACTTATTTTTATGACAGGATTCACAACTACGAACGGTTTTGCGAATCGTATGTGGGGAATAGGTGGTCCAGATCAGGCCCGCTCCTCCGTCCAGAGTCAATGGTGGTTCCGCACGTTTAGTCGGAATTCCTAATGGACTGGTTTGATCAGTGATGAAATACTGGTAACGGGGTTTTAGTATCGAATATTTGCCACGATCGTTTTTCCCCATTATCAGGTCCGACCACCCGGTTTCTGCAAACACGGACCACCAGAACCCCGGCAAACGCTCCCCTTCTATGCTATCAGGGTGCGATTTCGCTGAGAGCCAGTTGATCATTCCTTGACGGTCAGTTTCATTATCGGTGTTCGACAGGTCCGGGTCAGCCAGGTTCCAGTTCTTCCATTTTTCCGGGGCGAACGTTTTTTCGCGAATGAGATGCATTCCCCATTCCCCTGCCGACCATCTGGCATGGCACGCCGCACACTCCACCTCATCCATATGTTTTGGAATCTGGTGTGCGATGGACGGTTTAATATTTTTTAGCAGAGGGATGATGTGTTTCTTTCCCGTTACCTTGGAATATAAAATCCATTGGTCTTTCACCTGCTTGATATGCATCATGGGAGAGAAACTTGAATTTACCAATACGGTATCTCCTGCCCGGATTTTTCTTTTCAGATTTGGGTTTAGATTATTCTTCTTTAGCAGTTGTTTGGTTCTGGAATCCGATTCAATCAACAGGACCCCTTCGGGTTTTTCCGAGGGTGTTCCATGGCAGTCTGTACAGCGAATTTGAACCGCTGAGCGCAGGCCTTCCGGTTCAATTTCGGGTTTCATTTCATCGCCAATGTGGCAGTCGATGCAATGCATGCCCTTTTCCCGGTGGATATCGGGAACCAGGAACTCATGTTCCTTTCCATATAAAACTGGTTTTTCATCGTTGATGGATTTTGGCGTGGAGCGGGGCCGGTCAGGTTTGGCAAACAAACCTTCAAATTCTTGCCCCACACCATTATTGTTATGGCAATGTTCGCATTGCACGCTGGGTATGGCGGTGGTGAATTTGTGCAGCAGGGGGTAGCCTCGACGATTGCTCAGGGATTTGCTGGCGAATTTCCGTTCAAGCCGGTTTTGCTTTTTGTCCTTTTTCTGTAGAGCATGAATGGCCCGGTCATGCGATAAAGAAATGCCATCATTGGTGTAGATCATATGGCAGGCCGAGCATCCGGTTGACCGGTAATCTCCTGGCCTATGCGGACTGGGCGCGTCCAGGTGGCATCTCAAGCATTTGGTTTTGAGGAACCCATCCACTGCATGCTCGGCTCCCGATGGGGGATAGGGCTGTTCCTGTTCTCCGGGATATAGGGAATAGGGCATTTCATCTGCAGGTTGCGCACCCCAGCCAAAACGGGTGATGTTGATCATGCGTTTAGCGGTGGCCATCAACGAGCGTCCGATTTTTTTAACATGGCTGTCATGACATTTTCCGCAAAATCTGGGAGCGTTCTTCAGGGAGGAGGGGTTCGCCACCAGTCCTTTATGAGCTCGCGGCAGGGACCGGACCCTGCGATTTCCGCCATGGCACCGAACGCAGGAAAACCTGTGGTTGGAGCTGATTTCTTCGATACCCTGATGACAGCTATAGCATCCGCCCTTTCTTTCCAGATATTTTATTTTACCGAAAACCTTATCTACGGAAAATCCTGATTCACGATAAAACCGTTCAATAAATTTTTCGGAATTGCCATAGTTCTGAAATTGGACTCCATCCAAAGTGGTTCCCGGTTGCAAAACCTTTTCCGAGTTTTCCTGAAAACCCCGAACACGGTAGAAAGGATCGTCAAAATCGGAGGCGTCAAAATCCTGTTTTGGGATCGATCCCGGAACGGGGACCATGCTCTTGGATTTTGAAAATGTTGGCGCATTATTGCCGACTTCCGACTCTAAAATATTTTCGGATTCAGAATTGCCTTCAGGTTGAATGAACAGATCAAGCAGTCCCGGCGAGCTGTTTTCAGGTTCGCGGGGTGAGGGCTCTTCCAGTTCTTCATTTCCAAATACCGGATTTTTATTTTCCATATCCTGTCCGGAGGAAAGCAAAGGGAGGGACCAAAAGCCCAAAACAAGCAGGGCTGAAATTTTAATAAAACGGTTCATTCTTGTCTCAAACTCAATATTTTTTCCCGTAATCGACGGTGATCCAGGGACCGTTCAAACTTGTAGCTTTTTTTGATATCTTGATAAATAGGGTCTTCATAACTGTCGTGGCAGGGTATGCAGTTTCCGATTCTTAAAATCCGGTTTATTTCTTTCTGGTTAAATGTCCGGGCTTGTGGCTGATGGGTTCCCGCAATGGATTCTCCCCGCATGGATACTTTGGCTTGCGGTTCGAACTGGGAGGCCTTCAGTATTATATCTGAACGGTTCAGGGGGTCTACAAAATCATTTTTTCCTGTGGCGTTTTTTCCTATCTTGAGATCGCCTTCCCCTAATCCTAAAGTTTTGCCAGACAAATGGCAACTGGTGCAAGAGCGGGCCTGTTTTCGAATGGAATGCGGGTTTAGCGCATAAGCCAGATTCGACCCTGAGGTGCCATGCGGATTGGTGAAGGCCCACTGCCGATAACGGCCCCGTTGTGTCCCCATCCGTCCCAGCACGGGAATTGGATTTCCCTTCTCATCCAGAATGGTCAAGTGCCTTTCTGGCTGAGTCAGCATAGGCGCTACCTTGCCCCGAGGCCCGATCATTAAAGACGGTTCGCCAATATCCAGGGAACGGGATGTGAGAACGGGTGCCTGCAACGGGTCGCCGGTGATGCTTTGATGGCACACCGGACAACGAACCACCCAGCGAGCGTGGCAAGCTGAACATTCCAGGCGGGACTGGTGTTGAGGAATGGAATGGGCCGCGAGGAAATCTTTCACTAACGGAATTTCATGAACCTTTCCCGATTGTTTACCGATAGTGACCATGTGCCCATCCCGGACTTTTACGTTCGTCATCTTGCGATTGCGCACCGAAACCGCCATCCAGTCATCCACCTTGTTTGGACCGTCTTTATAATGCTTGCTGACCCGGATCACCGGATCTCCAGGGTCCGTAACCTGTGAAATGGAAGGATAGGAACGACTGTCTCCATGACAGGTCTCGCAGCGGATCTCTACCGCTTCATGTTGTTTGGAATAAAGATTCCCGTCTCCCATGATATCAAGTTGTGTATGGCAATCCGTACAGTCCATTCCTCTTGCCGTATGCACATCTCTCATGACCCTTCCTTTCCCGACAAACAAGGGGGCCTCTTTATCCGGATCAACGGTAGAGGATATTTCGATTTGATCGGTCACAGTATCCGTTACTTCAGAGTCGTAGGCAGTGGGTGTTTCTTCCTGCCGGGTTGCATCATTGATTTCCTCAAAGTCGTGAGGATGGTGGGGCCCAAAAACTTCATCGATCTCATTTTCGCGAGGTTCGTCTGCGGTGCCCAGTGCTTGCAAGTCAAAACTGCGATGGCACTGGACGCAGGTGGAGCGTGAAGGAATGGCGCGAATTTTATGGAACCGGGCATGTCCCGGTTCGGTGCGGGAGATGGTGGGGTCGTTGCCTTCATAGAGTCCGTTGGAAGAATAATCAAAATGACAGGCGGCACATCCCTGTGAACGGTATTGGCCTTCAGCCGGTGGCGAGTCCAGATGGCATTGGAAACATTGTTGTCGCAAAATACGGTCTGCCGGGTGTCGGGAAATGGCAACCGACTGCTCCTTTTTTAGAATATCTATTGTTGCCGGGGAAAAGAATGGAAGTTTTTCCAGTTTATCCAGAGCGCCCTGGTTGTGGGGGACACTCGCGTCCTCATCGGCAATGGCAAGGGTGCCGTAGCGAGCTGTTTTGCGACTTTGCCCCGCCCATTGGTATCTCAAGCCGGAGATCACCCCCGCCATCGTGTTCATCATGGATTTTTTAACACGTGCGACATGGTTTCTATCTTCATCCGCGTGCCCCGCATGGCAATACAACTGTCCGCAGGATTGCTCCACCACACTGAGGCTTGAAGGATTTCGTTTTCCTGTTCCCGCTTTGGGGTCATAAATCAGGGTCGCATGCGCCTGTTCTTTGTCTACCGACTCGGGCTCGCCACCGTGGCAGACGGAACAACCGAACTCAGTTGGATGAGATGGACTGACGTTGGCGATGCCATCGTGGCAGGTGATGCACCGTTCCACCGGGCGGTCCCGGTATTGAGAAACTTTAATCCAGGGATAGTCCGGCAAGGTTGCGGTGACACGAACCTCCTTGATACGCGGTTCCTGAATCGTGCCTGATAACTCGGTTTGGCTGGATGGCGATAAGAGGAAACGCTCCTGCCAAAAGACCCAGTCTTTTTCACTGGCGTACACGGAACAGACCCCTGAAGCGGCTAGAAAAAAAACTAAGAGTCTAAGTTTCGACACGGTAGATGGAGGAGGAGTTATAAATACCCGTTAACATGATGGGCAGGATCAATCATAAACCAGAGTTACCCGTTTAAGGAAGTCTGAAAGTTCGGCCAGATGGTTTTTAATCGAGTCGGGATCTTTATTTTTTGCAGCCATTTCAATGGTTGCCCCAATTTTACTGACCTGCATGAAACCATAGCCGCCTCCGGACCCTTTCATGGAGTGGCCCAGTACCCGGATTTTAGCAAAATCAGCCGCCTTGAGTGCTTTTTTAATGGTTGTTATATCTTTCTGACGGTTTTTCAGGTAGCCGGGTATCAGGTCGCGAAGGTCCGGGTCAACATGGGCGATGATTTTTTCTTTCTTCATGAACAGCTCCAGCC
>JAPKCW010000118.1:0-6665 GCA_028822815.1 Nitrospinaceae bacterium
TCCCTCCTCGAGTCCGCCTGATGATTGCGCTTAATTTTTCCTCTCTAATTTGTTACCCTTAGCCGTTTCACAAACCATAAAACAAAAAACAGGCCTTTTTTAGAAGGAACTAAGATGAGTGATCCGGTTAAAGTTCGTTTCGCGCCCAGCCCTACAGGGTTTTTGCATATCGGTGGGGTGAGGACCGCCCTGTTCAACTGGCTGTTCGCCCGCCATCATGATGGACAATTCGTACTACGCATTGAGGATACCGACCACGAGCGCTCGACGGAGGAATCGATCACCGAAATTCTCGAGTCCCTGCGGTGGCTGGGGTTAGACTGGGACGAAGGCCCTTACCGGCAAACAGAGCGGCAGGAACTTTATTCGCAAAAGGTCGACCAGCTTTTTAAGGAAGGCAAAGCCTACCGTTGTTATTGCACACCGGAAGAACTGGACCAGAAACGCAGTGAGGCGCAGAAAAAAGGACTCAAACCTAAATATGATGGCACCTGTCGGGAGCGAACCGACACGCCGGAAGGGGCTCCCTCTGTGGTCCGGTTCAAGGCACCTCTCGAAGGTTCGGTGGTGGTCGAAGACCTTTTGCGCGGCAAGGTGGTGTTTGATGTTGCCGAACTGGACGATCTGATTCTGCAGAGGACCAATGGTTCTCCCACTTATAATTTTGTGGTGGTGGTCGATGATGCCGATATGGGTATCACTCATGTGGTGCGTGGGGACGATCATCTTTCCAACACTCCCCGACAATGTTTGTTGTATGACGCTTTGAACTTTCCCCGGCCTCGGTTCGCCCATATTTCCATGATCCTGGGGCAGGACAAGGCCAGGCTCAGCAAGCGCCATGGCGCGACTTCGGCCCTGGCCTATCGGGACATGGGCTATCTGCCCTCTGCCTTGATCAATTATCTGGCAAGGCTGGGTTGGTCGCATGGGGATCAGGAAATTTTTTCACGGGAAGAAATGATCGAGCATTTTTCCTTCGACTCGGTTCACACCTCAGCGGCGGTGTTCGATCCGGACAAGCTATCCTGGTTGAATGAACACTATATAAAGACCACCGCTCCCGAAGAACTGGCCAGGCACCTGGAACCGTTTCTCATCCGCTCCGGAATTCTGGAAGAAGGCCACGGCCTGGACTTTGCGGAAATCGCCAAAGTCATCCCATCCCTGAATCAGCGAGCCAAAACTCTGGTGGAGATGGCGGAAAAGTCGGCCTTCTATTTTAAAAAGGAAGTGGAGTTCGATGAGAAGGCTAAAACAAAGTTTCTGACCGCTGAGGCCAGGCCCTTGTTGGAAAAAGTCATTGGCGGACTTTCCCAGCTGGAAAACTTTTCCGCCGAAGAAATAGAGAATTTGTTCAAGAAAATTGTGGAAGAAGAGGGGACGAAACTCGGCAAGCTGGCGCAACCGGTTCGTGTGGCCCTCACTGGCACGACAGTGAGCCCCGGCATCTACGATGTAATCCTTCTGCTGGGCCGGGAACAAACCCTGGCGCGCTTGAAAAACGGACTCCAAGTCGCACCCAACTAACCTATCATTTCTCCGATGTCTTTGACTTGTACTTTGAGGCCTTTGGCTTTCACCGCATCTTCCAGCATGAGTACACAATAGGGGCAGGAAACTGCGATGGTATCGGGATTGGTGACCATCAACTCATCCAGTCTGTGATGACTCATGCGTGTTCCGGTATTTTCTTCCAGCAGAAAACGGGCGCCGCCTGCTCCGCAACAGGTTCCCTTTTCCCGGCTCTGTTCGACTTCGTGAATTTTTTCCGCTCCTGCTGAGAGCACATTGCGGGGTGCATCGTAGACTCCGTTATGCCGCCCCAGGTAACAGGAATCATGCACCACAACATTGTCGCCTGTTTTTTCTCCGACAGATAATTTTCCCTCTGCGATCAATGTTTCCAGCAATTCAGAATGGTGGATCACTTCCAGATGAGCTCCGAATTCGGGATACTCATTTTTCAGTGAGTTGAGGCAATGCGGGCAATGGGTGATGACTTTCTGCACACCTTTTTGCTGAAAAGTTTCGGCGTTTTTGCTGGCCAGCATGTCGAACAGGTATTCATTGCCTGCTCTGCGGGCCGGGTCGCCGGTACAACCTTCATCGTTCCCGAGAATGGAAAAACTGACCCCTGCCTGTTTCAGAGCCTTCACCACCGACTCGGAAATTTTTTTGCCGCGTGTATCGAACGACCCGTTGCACCCGACAAAATACAGGTATTCGCTAGGGTTGTTCTTGTCCCAGATGGGAACGTTCAGCCCTGTCGCCGCCCAGTCGGAGCGTGAGTGTTTGGGGAATCCCCATGGGTTGGACTGGGTTTCTAGTGATTTGAATGCGGATTCGAACTCTTTCGGATAACGGTCTTCACTCAGGACCAGTCCACGCCGGAGGTCGATCACTTTATCGACATATTCGATCATTACCGGGCAGGCCGCTTCGCAGGCTCCGCAGGTGGTACAGGCCCAGAGGGTTTCATCCTGAATGATGTCTCCGAGAAGGGACATATCGGAACCGGGCGCACCGTTAAGGTGGTCGCGCAGGTCAACGGTCAATTGTTGCGGTGAAAGAGGTTTGCCGGTTGCCAATGCCGGGCAGACCTGGTCGCACCGACCGCATTGGGTACAGGTATGCAGGTCGAGCATTTGCTTCCAAGTGAAATTTTCAACTTTTGTGACCCCAAAGGTTTCATTGTCTTCAAATTCGATTCGATGCAGACCATTTCCGTGATTCAAATTGGAAAAGAAAACATTCGGGATGGAAGTCAGGATATGAAAGTGTTTGCTTCGCGGAAGGAGCGTCAGGAAAAAAAGGATGGCGGACACATGCGCCCAGTAGGACAAGCTGTGAAGGTGCCCGGACAGATCCTTTCCCAACAGGCTGACAAGGGGAACGAAAAGGGCGGCAAGAGGCCCGGAATTTTCCATATCCGGGTGAAGAACCAGAAAGGCTGAATCGAATAAAACGTCACTAACCATGATGATGAGTATCAGACACAGAATTACCAGGCCCTCGACGGAGAGTGTGAGGCGGTCGGGTTTAATCACCAACCTGCGGTAAAGAGCATAAAGAACCGCCAACGTGACCATGAAGACTGCGCCATCCTTGACCCATAAATAAGGCAGGATAAGGGGAGCGGTGCCGGGAAAATGAGAATCAATTTGCGGGAACAAGCCGACAATAAAAAACTCGCCGACACGGATGAGGAGGATCAGGAATCCCCAGAATATCAAGGCATGCATCCAGCCCGACTTAGGTTCCTGCAAGAGCCTTTTTTGCCCAAAAGCGATGCAGAGAGTGGTGAAAACTCGTTTTAAGGGCTGGTCAATACGGTTTTCCTTCTCAGCTTTCAGCAGAAGGTTCAGTTTCGGCCATGCGCTCAGGATAAAGGCGGTCAATGCACTCAGAATAAGAAAAACCAGCACCCAAGGTTGCAGGTCAGGGGGAACCCATTCAAAAGCATGGTTAATATGTTGGTCCATAAGCGGTTATAACCCCTTGTCGGGGTGGGAAATTGTGCAAGGCCTTGGTTTGTGCCGAGACAACTCTTTGTTTGCCAGCAAGAGCTATCGCCAGTCCGCCCCACGCCCAGTGGCCGGGCAACGCCCGGAGGAAATTTAGCCTAGCTTTATTTTGCAGGCAAGCGTTCTCTCTGTTTTACGGGTTATGGCACGCTGGCCCCACGCCCAGTGGTGGTAGATTATTGTTTTTATTCGGGAATTGCTATTTTATTCGCAGTCCGGGTAATATATAATTATAATATAAAAGATCGTATCTTGTTCCAATCTGATTTTTGAGGTTATTGACCTTGCTAAAATTTATGAGGATTCGAGTTCAGCTATTGCCGATTCTGGTGTTTTTGGGGATCATGTTCCCGGTTTCTGCATTATCGGTTCCCGTTGAGGATAAGTTTGACAGGAATCAGGCCGGGAACCACCCGGGGGTATTTCCCAAGTGGGAAGGGACACCTCCGTTGAATCAGGACCTTTATCCTAATTTGACAGATGGAATCAACGAACCGCATCCTTTACCGGCCCATGTCAGGCGAGATATTTATGCCCAGTTGCTGAGAATTGCACCGGTAGACCAGGTGCAAAGCAAGGTGTTCAACTCGGACCGGTTTAGCCGTTTGCAAAGGATCGGAGTTTTAGGCTTTGAAAACAAGACCTTTGCACCTTTTGCAGACAAGTCTGCGGGGGACATTGTATCCAGACAGGCTTATCAGGAATTGAGAACTAACAAAAATTATTCTAATATTATCCCGCCGCAGTTGATGGAGGATGTGCGGTTTAAAATTGTTAAAACCCCCGGCTCTGTAGCGGGTCAAAATCCGCTTGGTTCTGAAACTGAGGAAACAATGCCGCTGGTTGCCGGCGATAGGGTTGACGCGGTGATGGTCGGAGCGGTCACAAAGTTTACCGATGAGTATATAGATCGGTACGGGAAAGTTCAGAAAAGCATAGCTAGCGGCTTGGAGTTCACCGCTTTTTTAGTGGACCCCCGAACCCGTGAAGTAATATGGGGCGCTCGTTTTGTCGGGCGGCAAAGGTCGGGCATTCAGCACTTCGATCAACATAAGGGTCGCTGGCTGAATAAGAAAGACTTTACCCGCTCTGCCATGAAATTTGTGTTAAAAGAATTTAGGAACCGGGATGGAACCGAAAACCCATAAAAAAACTTGAACTATGCCTTTTAATGGAACCGCGCATCCGGAGTCTGATCCGGGGATGGACAAAAAAAGAAAGCTTTGGCGGAACATTTTTTTATTCAACCTCTGTGTTTCGTTGCTTTTGGTAGGTATTTTCTGGTTACCTGCAAAGCTGGTGGAGTTAGACGGTTTTCTGAGTTCCCCCAGTGTTAACATTCCCGAAAAAGGCCAAATGGCCAAAAAGCCTGAAGAAAAGGCGGAACCTGCACCGAAGTCATTTGCCAATTTAATGACAACCCTAGTGACAACATTGAACGCTTCTTCAGAAAAAGACTATGTGTTTTTCGACTTTTCCAGCGGCAAACCGGTCCGCATTCTGGATACCTCATCCTTGGAATGGGATCTGGCTTTCAGAAGAGGCAAGGTGATATCTAACGGCGGCGCTTCAAGCCGGTTGGGAAAAGCGGGTCTCATCGACCTGGGTGAGATCGACTTTGATATGGTAGCGGAAGTGCCCATGGATAATTATATTCAGGATATAGCCGCGAAAACTGAAACGGAAAACCCGGTCTTAGTAAAATGGTACAATTATAATTACTTCACCCACAAGCTTACCGCCAAGGATAATATCTATGCAGTACGGACTGCGAACGGCAAATTTGCCAAGCTTCAGTTTTTAAGCTTCTATTGTGACAACAAAGAGGCGGGATGCGTGAAAATACGCTATGTATACCAGGATAACGGGTCCAACAGCTTTTTGAAAACAGGAGGTGCATTGGCGACAAAGCCGCCTGAAACAGCTTCCCTCCCACCGGAGTTCTCGACCTCGTTTTGATAGCAAAAAGAAAATTGTCGGGGTTCCCAAGACCGCTCTTCCCAAGTCCGGTTTTTTCTGATAAAAATAAGTTTCAGCGTTTTGTTTTAGGACAGAAGAAGAGATCTGTGACCGTAATTAATTTTGATCAAAATTTTGATTTGGAGAAAAATGAATGCCGACTTTAAAAGGTTTGTTGTTTAACCAATATGCCACCGAAGGCCTTTCCGCACTGGTTGAGGAAATGCAATCTAAATATACTGCAAAAAAAGGGCGCAGATTTAACCACGATAATATTACCTACGAAATCAGTCGGCCTGCCCTGAATGGCAACGCCATTGAATTTGAGATCAGTTCAAAAATTCCGGAAGACGAAATCAAAACCCCCAAGGAGATGCAGTCCTATTTCCAGCAAATTAAAAAAGTCCTGGGGAAAGGGAAGAACAAGCCCGCGTCGATTGAAATGGAAAATATAGTCTGGGACTCGAGAAAAGAAACTGAAAAAAAACGGGATTATGTAAAACTTCAATACCGGTGTCCCCTGGATGACTTGTTTGACAATAAGGTGGTGGCAAAACGGCATGAGCAAGTTATGAGTGGCCAGGCTGACCCATCCATAACAGATTCTCCCAGTGCTTTTACCAAGGCCGGTAGTGTGGTGCTGGTAGTTGTTCGTGAAACCATGCACCAGTTCGGCAAGGAAAGTCTGGTCAAATTAATGGATGCCAATAAGCAGATCAAAGCCTCCCTGAAAGGCTAAATCTTTATGGGGTCCATAAGGTATTTTTTGGGCAGGACATTGCAATTGATAGGCTTGGCCACCATCTCGGTGGTGGTTTTCATGTTCTTCACCCAGATGAGTATGGAGCCCCTACTGACCTGGTCGTTGATTGGTGTTTCCGAGTTTTATGGCGGAACCTGGTTGATGGGCAAAGAGGAAGGTTAATCGGCCTTTTCCTCACTGGTAGGGCAATGCCCCTTTTCCATAAGAAATAAAGTTTATCCATGAAAACCCTTCTTGAGCAACCTGGTTTTTTAGCCCCATCGGGAACGATAGGGGCTGATGTCAGCTATCTGCTGGCACTCGTTTTTACCATCCTCTTTCTAGTATCCTGGGTGATGGCCAAAAAAGGCCAGGGAACCCGGCACCATAAACTGGCTCTGGTTTCCATGGTGTCGATGATCGTTTATTTCTGTGCT
>JAPKCW010000119.1:0-6630 GCA_028822815.1 Nitrospinaceae bacterium
TATTCGCTGGCACCGACCCGATGGGAAACATATTTCTCCTGCGGTATTCATTCCCATTGCCGAGCAGAGCCGACTTATTCATAAACTTTGGGAATGGACCTTTGAAACCACGTGCGGCCAAATCCAGGAGTGGTGCCAAAAGTACGGGGACGCTATAAAAATAGGGGTCAACCTTTCTGGCAGGCAGTTTGAACAACCGGACCTGGTTGAACAAGTCAAAAATATTATAATTGCGGAGGGAATTCATCCAAAATATTTGGAAATCGAGGTCACTGAGACCGCAGTTATGACCAATGTACAGGTGGCCATCGATGTCCTGGAAAAATTCAGAGAATTCGGAATTCAAATTTCTATTGACGATTTCGGTTCCGGATACACTTCCCTGGGTTATCTGAAAAAGCTTCCCATTGATACTTTGAAAATCGATCAATCTTTTATTCGGGATTGTACAGATAACAGCAATTTGGCGATCATTCAGGGAATCATTACCATTTCACAGAAAATGGGATTTAGAACCATCGCGGAAGGGTTGGAAACCCAGGAGCAGCATGATTTTCTTCAAAACCTGGAATGCAATCAATTCCAAGGCTACCTATGCAGTAAGGCACTTCCTGCCCAGGAAATAGAGCGTTTGATTTGGCCCGAGTGATCCTTCAGGAAAAGGAAGATTCAGGCGGTTCCTCATCCATCGTGCGGTGGTAGTCTTGCAGGATTGCGTCCTGGGTTTCCTGATCGGCGGATTTGTAGATGCGGATGGTTTCGAAGTGGTTGGTCTGTTGAACGCGCAATAATTTGAGGCGCATTAATTCCAGAATGGCAAGAAACGTCACGATGACTTCCTGTTTTTTGTTTAATACCGTAAACAGGGATTCAAACGTAACGCTTTCTGAGGCGTTGAGAATTTCCAGGATGTACTGAATCCGGTCCGTGACTGACATCTCGGTAATTTCAATTTCATAATCCTTTTCAAAGGATTTGGCATCCAGAATCTTCTGATAGGCTTTAAACAAATCGAAAACCGATGCATCAACCAGCTCTTTCGCTTCAGAGTTGCCCTCAATTTCAATCTGCCCACCGCGCGCAAAAATCTGTGCCTGGTCATGTTCTTTCATTCTTAACTCAAACGCCGCATCTCGGTAGCGCTGGTATTCCCGCAGCCTGCGCATCAGTTCCGCGCGCGGGTCTTCTCCGCCTCCGGCATCCCATTCTTCGTCAGTTTCAGGAGCGGGGAGCAAAACTTTCGATTTGATGCGCGTCAACTCGGCGGCCATGACCAAATATTCCCCGACCAGTTCCAGGTTCAATTCCTGCATCATCTCCAGGTAGGACATATACTGCCGGGTGATTTCGGCAATGGGGATATCGTAGATATCCATCTTCTGTTCTTTAATCAGATGAAGAAGCAGGTCCAAAGGGCCTTCAAAAATATCAAGCTTGCATCGATATATCATAAGATTATTGGTTTAAGGTTCTCATTATTGGCTTCGAATGTTACAGGTCGCCCCAAAGCGATTGCAACAGAGCCAAAGCCACCACGGGGGCCGTTTCCGCCCGCAGAATCCGCGGCCCGAGACTCACTGTCTGAAACCCGTATTGCCCTGCCCTCTCAATCTCATCCTGGGTGAACCCCCCTTCGGGTCCGATCAAAACAGCGACAGAGCGTGGTTGTGCATCCAACTCAATATCTTTAAGAGTCCTTTTTTCCTCTAACTCCCAAAAGACCAGTTTAAGATCCTGATGGTCATTTTTGCGGCAAAAAGTTTCCAGGGTTTCGACATCTTCCGCCACCTGGGGGACCTGGGAGCGACCGCATTGCTTGCAACTTTCCAGCGCAATTTTTTTCCAGCGCTCGATTTTTCCCTCTGTCCGATGAGTTTTTACCACGCAACGCTCCGTCATTAAAGGGGTAACAGAACGCACTCCCAATTCCACCGACTTTCTTAAAATCACATCGAACTTGTTACCTTTGGTCAATGCCTGCCCCAAGTGAACCGCTAAGGGAGACTCGACATTGATCGTTGTAGAAGCAATGACTTCTCCTTTGACCTCTTTCGTCCTGACCTCAACCAGCCGAACTGTGAGCCGTTTATCCGAATCACTGATGACCTGTATGGAGTCTCCCGCCTTCAATCGCAATACGGTTCTGATATGCGAGACATCCGACCCGATAAGAGTCACCTTGTTATCTATTATTTGTTCCCTGGCAACAAAAAACTTAGGCCGGGAACTCATACATGAACGCAATGAATGCGTAACAAATCTTCCAGAGAACCTAATTCATAATCGGGACCGGGTTCGGCCCGTTCCTTCTTGCGGTTAAGCCAGGCCGTCTTCATCCCCACCTCGTGAGCCCCCAGAATATCATTGGCAAGACTATCACCGACAAAAAGAATTTCTCCAGGTTGCACCTCAAAACGGTTTATCGCCAGTTGAAAAATGGAGGGGTGCGGCTTGCGAAAGGGAAAACCTGATGAATAAATAGCAAAATAAAAATACTCCTTCAAACCCGAACCCTCCAGTTCAAAGTCTTTCATGAAAACCGGATTCGTAGTATTGGAAACAATTCCCATGGCAACACCGCTCAATTGTTTTAGCACAGCAGGCACCTCGGGGAAGACCTTCCTTTCCTGATAGACCTCCTCATAATAAACTTGCAGAATTTCCTGAAGGGTGGTCTGCCCTTGCCATGGAACATTAAAATAGAAGAGCAGATACTGTAGAACTTCCTCATAACGGGCCTCCCGGTGTGTAACCCTGGATAGCTCTATCATGGATTTAAACAGTTCTCTCGATTTTTCTAGGCAGTCTTCAAAGTCAGGCAAGAGGATTTGTTTTGTCTTCAGGAAGGTAAAAACTTTTTCCAGGGGGGGCCGGTCATCTTCTTCTCCCAGGTCAACCAGGGTATGCGCCCAATCAAAAGCAACTGCTTTAAACGGAAATTCCATTTCTCACCTGTTGTTGCTGTTTTACAGTTCGTAAAATTTGGGAGATTAACATCAGGAAATGAAAAACGATAACCCTTTAGTAATCAATATTAAAAACGAAATATTCGTGGTAGGTTGGTTCTCGAAAAATGCCAGTGAGCTCTCCACCTACAGGAAGCGGGTTCTTGCCTTGACCTTCAGCCTCATCCACTAAATAATAACAGACTGTCAGGATAAATGAACAACGGAAAAACTTATGGTCCCTGAAAACGTAAAATTCCTACCCGAAAATACTCGTTCGAATCAAGAATTGATTCAGGAAGCGATCCACTTAGGTTGCACCAAGGCCAAAGTGATTTCAACCAAGTCCATATCCACGGCCCGTTGGATGAACCTGCAATGCCAATATGGTTGTTCTAACTATGGATCGATCCTGACCTGCCCTCCTCACACCCCTAATGCGGATGAAATGGCTGAAATTCTTCCGGAATATGAAAAAGCCCTTCTTATCAACGCCAGCCCTGAAACAAATGTCCAGGAAGTTGGTGTCCATTTGGAAAAATATCTAAAAGAGAAAGGCTTTAACAAGGCTTTCGCATTATGCGCCCAACCCTGTGACCTGTGTAGCCCCTGTACCGTCACGACAAAATGCCAGTATCCCGAAAAAGCCCGGCCCACTCTGCAAGCCTGCGGCATCGATGTGAATGAAACCATGCATAATAACGGTTGGGACGACTTGGGCCAACAAACCCCCTGCACTCCCACTCATGCCATTGGCATGGTGCTTCTTGCCTGAGAGCCATCACTAGCAGGTTACTGAAAAACAATTTTTAGATATGCCCTATAATAGGTGCTTCTTACTCACCTAATATTTATGTCCTATGGGATATCGTTACGCAATCATTGGTGCAGGCCGTCAGGGTCTCTCCGCCGCTTATGATCTTGCCCGGTTTGGATCTGCCGAGGAAATTCTCCTGTGCGATCTCAATTTGGAAACCGCACAAAAGGGAGCGGTAAAACTACGCGCACAGCTTTCGCAGGATTTATTCAAACCGCTCGACCTGGATGCAGGGAACCTGAACCAACTTCATCAGGTGTTAAAGGGAGTCGACTCTGCCATCAGCGCTGTCCCCTTCACGTTCAATCTGGGTATCACCCGGACAGCGATCGAATGCGGGACCAACCTTTGCGATCTGGGTGGGCACACCGAAACCGTTCGCAAACAATTAGCTCTTGATGAATCATCCATCACCATTGTGCCAGACTGCGGCATGGGGCCGGGACTCAATATTTCCCTGGGTATTCTGGCAATGAGCTTCCTGGAAAAACCTATCAACCTTTTTATCTGGGATGGGGGCTTGCCACTGAACCCGGTCCCTCCCTGGAACTACATCTCTACATTCCATATTAACGGTTTGACTAACGAATATGAGGGACCTGCCTGGTTCATCCGGGATGGGAAGCCCACGCAAGTCCCCTGCCTGAGCGAGGTGGAAGAGTTGGATTTTCCCACACCTTTAGGGCGTTTGGAAGCCGCGGTCACTGCAGGAGGACTCTCTACCGCCCCATGGACGTTTGCGGGTAAACTCCAGCGTTTGGAAAATAAAACTCTGCGCTATCCAGGGCACTGGCAAACATTTCAGGCATTCCAGCAACTGGGTTTGTTTGAGCAAACTCCGATAAAGGGCTTTATTCCCAGAGAAATTTTTCACGCCCTTCTGCAACCCAAAATCTCCAGCGATCAAGTCCATGATATCTGCGTAATCCGTGTACGTTGCGAAGGAGAAATCGATGGAAAAAACGCGGTCTGCACCCTGGACCTTTGTGAAACCTACGATGAAGAAACGGGTTTGACTGCCATGGAGAAATTTACCGGCTGGCACGCCAGCATGGTCGCCATCCTTTCTGCCCAGAATAAACTGCCTAAAGGGGCAATTCCTATCGAAAAAGCCTTATCTGGACCAATGCTGATGGAAGAGGCTAAAAAAAGAAAATGGAGTATAAAAAACAACACGATACTTAGAGTCTAAATGGGCTAGTAAAAAAAGGCGACAATCCTCCCGCCTTTAAATTTACAATTAATGATAATTATATTAACATCGTAATCTCAAGTTAGCCTACGCAGGGGGGAGTTTATGGACACCATTCGTTCTCAGATGACCACACCGGTCATCAGCATCTATTCGGAAGCCACCCGCTCAAGAGGCGGCTCAATTGATGAAGGAAAAGGATATCGGCTCCCTGTTGGTCAAAGGGTGCCAAGGTTATGTCGGTATTCTGGCAGAACGGGATTTGGTGTACAGATTGGTAAGTGAAGGGTTGGACCCACGCACCACTCCGTTATCTTCAATAATGGAGGAATCTATTCTATCCATTGACCTGAATGCCTCAGCTTCCGAGGCAGGTTCCCTGATGCAGGAATACAATATCAGCCATCTGGCCGTAACGGAAAATGAAGAAATTGCCGGAATTCTTTCCGTTAAAGATCTGGTCCATAAAAATAAAACCTTTGCTTAACCATTAGGCCAGGATTGAGTTTTACCACTACGCACCGCCTCATCTAATTCCCGAAGATCTATACCATTAATCCCTAGAAAATAAAGGATTAATTTTAAGTTTGACTGGTTGATACTGGCTCTTGCATGGCGTTGCACCATAGGCTTGGCATTGAAGGCAATACCCAATCCGGCCCGTGCCAGCATCTTGATATCGTTAGCACCGTCCCCCACCGCTACGACTTGCCGAAGTGAAAACCCCTCTTTTTCTGCAAGGGCAACCAGAGTTTTTTCTTTGGCCTCCGCGTCAATGATTTGTCCTTCCAATTCCCCCGAAACTTTTCCATTTTCTATCTTCAACTGATTAGCAACTCCATAATCCAAACCGTAGTCATCGCGAATCTTGTCGATAAAAAACTGGAATCCACCACTGACCAGAGCAATTTTATAACCCAGATACTTCAAGATATTCACCAGAGATTCTGCACCCGGTGTCAGAGGCAGGGAATTGGATAATTGCTGTAGTTTTTCTGTGGGAAGGCCTTTTAAAAGCTGGACCCTTTTTAGCAAAGCGGATTTGAAGTCCATTTCCCCATTCATGGCCTGGCGGGTGATTGCCGCTATTTTATCACCCACCCCGGCAAGCTTTCCCAATTCGTCAATGACTTCGCATTGCAGGAAGGTCATATCCGCATCCAGCACAATCAATCTTTTGTTGCGCCTGAAGTAGGTTTCCTCCTGCACCGCGATATCGACCCCATAATGCTCCTTGAACTTGACCAGAGCGTCCAACACTTCCTCCGATGAGTGGGCCTCGCGGGTTCCTATGACAAACTCCAGGGCATGGACATCGCCAGAATCCAATTGTTCAATACGCAGGATGTTTATATCGAGTTCGGCAAAAATCCGGGTGATTTCCTGAAAGCCGGAGGAGGGAATCGAATCACATAGCAGGGTCACAACCGAACGGTAGGCATAGGGAGCATCCGGTCGGGTGGCTGTTTTCCAGGGATAGACGGTGACTTTAAAATCCATTTGCTCCGCATAAGCAGATAATTCCTCGCGCAGAGACAAAATGCGGCTCTCATCACAACCGTCAAGCAGAATGGAAAGGTTGAGCAATCCGTTGAAGACAAATTGCTTGATATCTACCACATTCCAACCGGTCTGAACGATAAACGCCAACGTTTCAGCCAATATCCCCGGCCGGT
>JAPKCW010000120.1:0-6626 GCA_028822815.1 Nitrospinaceae bacterium
CACAATTCTCGTGCTGATGCACGCGCCGAGTGCGCGAAAATCCAAAATTAATTCCAGCCGATGGGGTCAGCAAAAAGCTGAAAACCGTTGTCATTATGCTTACGGTATTAATCTTTTTGGCCTTTATCGCCTTGTTCAACAAGTTTTCAAACAGACCAACCAGCAAAAACGTACCTGCTGTTCAAGAACCCCAGCAGAGCTTGAGCAATGAATACCAAGAGGTGGGAACACGCCTGATAAATGCCGGTTTAAAAGAACAGGCCATCGACCAGTTCATCAAAGTATGGCAGATGCAAAAAATGGGTAGCGTGGAAAGGTCGAAAGCGGCACAAACTGTGGGACGTTTATATGCCGACCTTGGCAACTGCCAGGAAGCCCTGGTCTGGTTGTTTCGGGCAGAAGCATCGGGGACAGAAATATCGGAGGCAGAAATTTCGGGTTTAGAAAAAACTCTGGCACCACTCATCGATGCATGTCTGGCAAAAGTCAGGGGTAAAATCTTGGACACCATTTTCGGCAGGAGTTTTTTCTTTTTCCACTCTTTCCATCCTTCTTTTATTTTTTTCTACTCTGTTTGCTGGTACCGGGGAAGCCCCGGTTTCCGTCACCACCCGCATCACTCCCAATACTTTCACTCTTGGAGATATAGCGACTTACACCATTACCGTTCAGCATGATGCCGACATCCATCCTGCCGCCCCCGATATCCCGCCCAAAAAAGGCTTGGAGTTTGTTAGCAAAGGGGAAAATCCGCCTCGGACAATTAACGGGCAAACCGTCCATGAATACTGGTATAAACTTCGAGTCGATGATATTGGCAAGCTGGCGCTTCCTGCCATCCCTGTTTCCTTTGACGCGCCAGACCCAAAAGAATCGGGAAAAACCATTCAGGGAACCATCTTGGCCCCAAAGGCAACCCTGGAAGTGCAGTCTCTTCTAGCCATAGCCGGAAACCCTGAAGGGATTCACGATATCAAACCACTGGAGGAAATTCCCCCTCCCTGGATTCATTACCTTTGGACGGCTCTGGGAGTGCTCGCCCTTTTAGCACTGTTCTATTTTCTCTGGCGGAAATGGAAATCCCGGTCCATTTCACAAGTTCGTTCCGCCGCAGTCCCGGCTTTAACGCCAGAGCAGTTGGCATATAAAGAACTCGAGGCACTCAGAACCAAAGGATGGCTTCAAATTGGACGGATTCAAGATCATTTTTTTGAATTGTCGGAAATCTTTCGCCGGTACCTGGAAAACCGTTACCAATTTCCGGCACGGGAATGGACCACGGAAGAAATTACGGCCCATTTTAAACACTTTCCTAAGCTCAGCGAAGACTTAAAACAACAAGCCCGGACCATCCTGACTCAAACTGACCGTGTTAAATTTGCCAAGGCCGAACAGGCAGAAGGACGGAATGAAATGCAATCTGTCATCAACTTTATTAAGGAAGCCCGGGGCTTTGCCCAGGAAACCGGGTCAACCGAGCCCGTTTCTCAAGTTTCAAAGTAATCATGAATTTTTTCCAATTTCAAGATCCCTGGCTATTGTTGTTCCTGTTAGGGTTGCCCCTGCTTGCTCTACAAAAAAAGCAGGGAGCAACACTACATTTTTCTTCCATCGTTGCCCTGAAAGCCCTGCGTCCATCCCGAGTCGATTTTTACGCTGGGCTGCCTCTTATGATTCGCTTTTTGGCATTGGCTCTTTTAATCATCGCTCTGGCCCGCCCGCAGGAAGGACACAAGAGCACGGAAATTCTTTCTATCGGGGTCGACATCATGCTGGCATTGGACACCTCGGGAAGCATGCGGGCACTGGACTTTATTGAAGATGAAAAACGCATCACTCGACTCGCTGTAGTAAAAGGAGTGGTCTCCAAATTCATCGACAATCGTCCCAATGACCGAATTGGCATGGTGGTATTCGGGGAACAGGCCTACACCCAATGTCCATTGACTCTCGATCAGGGCATCCTGCAATCATTTCTTAGCAAGCTGGAAATTGGCATGGCCGGAGACTCCACAGCCATCGGTTCGGCAATAGGTATCGCAGTAAAACGACTCAAGGATCTGCAATCAAAGTCCAAAATCATCATTCTGCTGACCGATGGCAGGAACAATGCCGGGTCCCTGCCCCCCCTTCAGGCGGCCCAGACAGCCAAAACCTTCGGCATAAAAATCTATACTATTGGTGTGGGCACCAAAGGCAAGGCACCTTTTCTGGTCAACTCCATTTTTGGCCAACGCTACGTCTATCAGCAAGTAGATATCGATGAAACTACGCTTAAGAAAATATCCCAAGCCACCGGCGGCGAATATTTCCGCGCCACCGACCTGGAATCTTTGAAAAATATTTACGATCAGATAGATGTAATGGAAAAGTCGGAAGTCAAAGTGATCGACCACTCGGAATACAAGGAACTTTTCTCTTATTTTCTGGTACCGGGACTCCTGTTTCTTTTACTGGAAATCGGTCTTTCCAATTCCCTTTTGAGAAGGATTCCTTAAATTATGCGATTTGGCGAGCCTGTTTATTTTCATTTATTGTGGGGCCTGATCCCATTGATCATTTTTATGTTGTGGGGCATGAAAAAGAAAATGCAACTCACCCTCAAATTTTGCAGCCCCTCTTTGCTTTCCAGACTGGTGAACCCTGGAGTGAAAAAAAGGCAGCATAAACAAATCATTTTTGTTTTTCTGGCCGTCTTGTTCCTCTTACTGGCAGTCACTCGCCCACGCTGGGGCTACCATTGGGAAGATCTGCATCAGCGAGGAGTCGATGTCATCATCGCCCTGGATGTTTCCACCAGCATGCTGGCAGAAGATATTAAACCCAACCGACTTGAGAGGGCCAAACGAAAAATTTCTGATCTTCTTAATATGTTGGAGGGGGATCGAATTGGACTCGTCGCCTTTGCCGGAACCGCCTTCGTCCAGTGTCCTCTGACTCTGGATTATAGTGCCGCCAGAATATTTCTTTCCGCCATTGACACACAATTGATCCCCGTACAAGGAACCGCCATCGGCAATGCCATCGAGACCGCTGTTAAAGCGTTTCGCACTCAGGATAAAAAATCCAAAGCCCTGATTTTGATAACTGATGGGGAAGATCAAACAGGAAAAGCTCTTGCGGCCGCAAAAGCGGCAAAAACCCAGGGTGTAAAAATATATACGATCGGAATCGGTGGAGAAATTGGTGCCCCCTTGCCTAACCCATCTGCCGATGGAGGATTTAGGAAAAATCAGCACGGAGAAGTTATCCTCTCAAAACTGGATGAGACTACATTGCAAAAGATAGCCCTGGCAACAGGAGGTAGTTACGTCCGCTCCGTCACCGGGGATATCGATCTAAAAACCATTTATAAAGGCCAAATCAAAAAACATATCGAGAAAAAAGAACTGAAGTCCGAGCGTCGCAAAATCTGGCAGGAGCGTTTCCAATGGTTTATTTTTGCCGCATTAATTTGCCTCGTCATAGAGACCTGTTTGGCTGAAAAAAACGCTTGCCGGACCGATAATTTTGGTAAAATACCAATAGCCCCTTAGCAGGGGGGCTACTGGGCAATGACTCATTGCGCCGAGAAAACTCTTTGCTCGCTAAATAATGCGATTGTACGCTGGCACCACGCCTAGTGGCCTTGACAAACAACCTTCAAGGTTTTATCCATTAGAGTAACCAGCAACGTTCTGTATTAATAAATACGAAAGGAAGAAATAATGCAAGATTCACTTAGAACCATGAGCGTAGATTCCGTTGCCGCAGAGCAACAGCGGTTCATGGTGCGTGTCTATAACTGGATGACCGCCGGACTGGCAATAACCGGTTTCATGGCCTTTTATGTTTCCAACAATGAAACGATAATGGGCATCATTTTTGGCAATCCCTTTATGCCGATTGTTCTCATAATTGTTCAGATCGGGCTGGTGTTCTGGCTGGCATCAAGAGTCATGCAAATGAGCGTAAGTCAGGCGACGGGTGTTTTCATGCTCTATTCGGGCCTGACCGGTATCACTTTTTCCTTTATTTTTGTGGTTTATACCTCCGCATCCATTACCTCCACGTTCCTGGTCACAGCGGGTACTTTTGGTGCAATGAGCCTATACGGTTATACAACAAAAAAAGACCTGACTTCCTGGGGAAGCTTTTTGTTCATGGGACTTATTGGAATCATCATTGCTTCAGTGGTGAATATGTTCATGCAAAGTAGCATGATGCATACGATCATCACTTACGCCGGAGTACTCATCTTTGTGGGCCTGACCGCCTATGATACGCAAAAGATCAAAGAGATGAATATTCTCGGAAATGAAGGCACCGATGAAGATACCAAAGAAGCTATCCGTGGAGCTCTAACCCTGTATCTGGACTTCATCAATCTGTTCCTCATGCTTCTGAGGCTGATGGGAGACAGAAGGTAAGTTGAAAGCCTATCATTTCAATTTGGACAGTTCCCGGCTCCCTGGGGCCGGGAACACCCCAGTTTCTACAATCAGGGTTTGCATTCTTCAAGCCATGACCCCCGCCATCTTTATTCTTATATTATCCCTGCCCTTGACCGGGTTTGCGGAATCGGTGGACTCTAAAATTCAAGAAGGCATCTCCCAGTATCATGAAGGGAAATTTAAGGATGCCGGACAAAGTTTCTCTTCAGCGCGCGTAGATCGCCCTGACGATTCACGCATACCCTATAACCAGGGAAATGCTCACTATAAGGAAGGTAGTTTTCCTGAAGCGCTTCAAGCTTTCACCCAGTCTTCTTTAGACAAAAAGAATCCGGACATCAGGAAAAATGCAATCTACAACACCGGCAACACTCTGGTAAAACTTGGAAAACTGAAAGAAGCCGAGTCGGCCTATAAAAAAGTCCTGCGCCTCGACCCGGATGATATGGATGCCAAGTTCAATCTGGAATATATCCGCAAGCAATTAAAAAAGAAAGAAGAACAGGATTCCGATCAGGGCAAGCAGAAAAACGAAGACAACAATTCCGATTATGAAAAAGAACAGGGAGCAAATGAAGACCCACAAGCCGAGAACCAGCAACCCCCTCCCCCGCCGGAAAATGACGATGCGGAAAAAAATGATTCCTCCGAACAGCCTGAAGAGCCCGGAATGGAGAGTGAAATATCTGAGAAAGAAGCAGAGCGGATACTGGAAAGACTCACCGAAGATTTAAAAAGCATCAGCCGCATGCAGGCCGGGAAAACAAAATCTTCATATCAGGGGAATGACTGGTAAAAATGAAACTATGTAAGTTTAATGGGGTCTCTATTTATAAGGTTGCAACACTCTGCCTTTTTCTGTTTCTCTTGCTAAACCCTGTCGCCCAGGGCCAGGAGATCTCTGTCACGGCAACGGTGGATAAAAACCGTTTGAGCCTGGAAGATGTCCTACAACTTTCCATCGTTATTCAGGGAACCCAGAACACGCCTCCTCCCGAGCTGCCTTCTTTGCCAGATTTTAGAGTTGTTTCCGCAGGCACTTCCTCATCCACCCAGTACATCAATACCCAACGCAGTGTTTCCATCACCTACAATTACCGGCTGACTCCCATGAACACGGGGACATTTGTCATTGGTCCCACACGGGTGCGGGCAAACGGAAAAACTTATGCCACCCAGCCCATAACGATTGCAGTGCAAAATGAAGCACAAAAACCTTCAAACCAGGAAACAACCGGAAACAAAAACGCATTTGTTGTTACCACCTTATCCAGCAAAAAAGCCTATGTTGGAGAACAACTGGTTTATACCTTCCGCTTGTTTCATCGCGTTGACGCTAAAAACCTGAATTTACGTCTGCCTTTCGATAAGACCCGGTTTCATAAAGAAGAACTTGGAGAACCCAAAACCTATATTAAAATCAATAATGGACTTCAGTATCACGTGCAGGAGTTATCACTGGCACTTTTCCCACTTAAAAAAGGACTGCATGAAATTCCTTCCGCCATGATTGAGCTGGATCTTTTCCACCCAATGAAAAACCGTTCCCGCCGGGATCCCTTCAGCCAGTTTTTCGGCCAACGCACTCAGGCCGAGCATAAGGTTCTGCGGTCTCAATCCCTTTCCATTGAAGTTCTACCTCTACCCGATGGAGCACCCGAAGGATTTGAAAACATAATCGGACAATTTAATATTTCCGCAGAACTTGGAAAAAACGATCTTGAAGTCGGGGACACCACCACCCTGACGTTGACCGTTTCGGGAAAAGGTAATGTTCAAGATATCATTTTTGATGAACCAGATTTAAAAAGCTATTTTAAAATCTATCCGGATAAACCCGAGTTTCATCAAACCGTTCAAAACAATCAAATTATGGGGGAAAAAGTTTTCAAATTTGCCCTGGTGCCTCTGGAAGCAGGAAGTAGAACCCTGCCCAAATTTTCACTGGCCTTTTTTGACCCAGGAAAAGCCCAATACCGTGTCGCTCAAACCCAACCCATTTCTCTAAACATAAAACCTTCTGCAGCAAAAGAAGAGCTCAATCTGGTGCAGTCCAGACAACAAAACGCGCAGGCACCTGAAATTGAAATTCTTGGCAGAGATATTTTTCCCATCTACACCGAACTGGATAAGTTTCAAAATACCGGTTCTCATTCACCGGCATTCCTGGCAACTCGTTTTGGATCTCCCGTG
>JAPKCW010000121.1:0-6609 GCA_028822815.1 Nitrospinaceae bacterium
AGTTGCCCCTGAGGAGACTAAGGTCTTGTCCTCTGAAGCAATTGTCCCTGTCCCTGCCAAGGTCCAGGTTATGCACCGAAGGCGCCTTTCAGGCGTTATCTGGGGCCATCCCAGGTCCTCTCCTGATTTGACAACGCTGGACCCTGCAGATTCTGTAAGGACGGAAACGGGTCTGGTAATTGTACAGAGCGTGCCTCTCTCAGAGGGGTATGTTTTGAAAAAAGGAGAGAGATTGTTTTCGATTGCTAGAAAACTCAAGGTTGGCAATTACCATCCGGCCCAGATTGCGGTCGCCATCTGGATGCATAATATTGATAAATTCATGTTTGGCAATATCAACGGCATTCAGGAAGGGGTGCAATTGGATTTGGAAAACTTGGAGGAGCAGGTTTCCGCTATTAATCTGGCTACAGCAAGAAGTATTTTGAAAAGTCAAACTGTGGAGTGGAAGCTTACAAAAAGTGTCCCCCCGGTTAAGGCGGCAGTCCAGGAAAAAAACATTCCTGAAATACCACTTCCTGCAGAAAGGTTGGAGGACCATGCAGACCTTTTTGAACAGGTCATAGGTTGGCAGACCACTTGGGAAAATATGGACATAGAAGGCCACCTGGCTTATTACCAGGATTCGGAAACCCCGTCCCAGATCAGAAAAAAAAGGTTTCTTGCCCGGCATCCTGAACCCCGTCTTGAAACTTCATCCAAAATTCTGCTGTTGAAAGAGGGGGTTCCGTTGGTATTTTTTGAACAGGAATTTTCTTCAGAAACCATGAAGAGCCGAGGCCTGAAAGAACTGGAGTGGACCCGCACCCCCTCGGGCTGGAAAATAAGCACAGAAAAATTTTACAAATCGTCCGCTCATGCAGCGCAGGAACCTTTGGCAAACCCGGAGGATTTGAAAGCGCGTGCCAATACGGAAAAGACTATTAAACTTTCTTTCGTCATTCATGTATCCAGTCATGCAAATGAATCTTCGACAGTTTCTTTGGTCAACCGATTACGGGAAAACGGGTTTGATGCTTATTGGGTTTCGGTCAGGATTTCCAAGGAAATCCAGATTTACCGGGTTTATGTGGGGCGATTCTCAGATTGGAACCAAGCCCAAAGGGTGGTCCGGATATTGAGAAAAAAACCTTTCGGAGGTCACGCGACGGCCATTCCTTATCGCTTTGCATTGCAGGTCGGGGAAGCCAACTCTTTAATAGAGGCCAGGATGTTATTGGAATCTTTGCGAAAATCCGGATTATCGGGTTTGCTGCTGGTTTCCTACGGTGAGCCGGCTGGAATCCATTTCCGTGTAGTGGTGGGTGCGTTTAAAAAGGCAGATAATGCAACTTGGATACTTCAGCAACTCAAACAGTCGGGTTTTTCTGGCAAGTTGATTTTTCCTTAGTGGGAAGCTTCTAAACAGAGGGAAAGAGGAAATAAAAAAAACCGCCCACCTTCCAGTGAGCGGTTTAATTTTTTGGCGAAAGACCTAAAGGGAGCTTTTCAGAGTAGGAGCTGGTTTAAAGCCAACCGTTTTACTGGCTTTAATTTTGATTTCCTCACCTGTCTGAGGATTCCGACCTTTTCTTGCTTTCCGGCTTCTAACCGTAAAGGTCCCAAAACTGGGATAAGCAAACCGTTTATCTTTCTTGATCGCTTTGGAGATAGCTTCGAAGGCGGCGTCAACCACGTCCCCGGTCAATCGCTTGGTCAGGCCATCGTTTTTACAACTTTTGATTACTGCATTGATTAATTCATCTTTAGTCAAGGTTTGTCCCCTCCTCTCAAATCAGCGTTATAAGGCTCGTGCATTATTATGAAACCTATCTCGAATGTCAAACAAAAAAAGATCAGTATCCATTTAGACCCTTTATTGAGGGGGCGAATTCGACCCCTCTGCACTGAGTGTGATAAAATATGATTTGAATTTGCAAGAGTTCCCGACCTTTATTTTTATTCCCGTTAGGAGTAAAAGATAATCGGTTTTTTAAAAATATTTTGTAAGGGTATTTTCCTGTATATATTATTTGTATATGTTATTTAGTATACAGAAATCCAAGACATACACTTTGGGGTAGGAAATGGCAGTACTGAAGGTCGCTAAATTGGGCAATCCCGTTTTAAGACAGATTGCCAGGCAATTGAATATAAAAGAGTTGGCCGATCCGAAAGGTGAACTGCAAAACTTTATCGATGATATGATTGATACCATGCGTCAAGAGGGGGGAGTCGGCCTGGCTGCTCCGCAGGTCAATCGTTCCATTCAAGTCGTGGTGCTGGAAGTTGAGAACAATGAGAGATACCCTGATGAGGCTCCCATTCCCGTGACAGCCCTGGTCAATCCCGTGTTGTCAGATTTTAGCGAAGAAATGGTTCTGGGATGGGAAAGCTGTTTGAGTCTCATTGATTTCCGCGGACTGGTTGCGAGATCTGCATCGGTAACGCTCAATGCTCATGACCGGGAAGGAAATAAGGTAGAGAAACGGGCAACCGGTTTCGAGGCGGTGGTTTTGCAACATGAAATTGATCACCTGAACGGTAAGGTATTCCTGGACCGCATGGAAGACCTGACCCAATTGGCTTATCAGGAAGAATTCGAAGAATTCTGGCTGAAAAAAGATCCGGCCCCGTAAAAGAGGGGATGGAATTGGACAACTCCTTGGAAGAAGATATCCTGCATCTGTATCAGGAGCCGGCAATTGGTGCCTCTTACACCAATACCTACGGGGAAGAGAATATCCGGAATCTGGTCGGGAAATACCGTAGCCTCAATGAAACAAGCATGCAGAAGATGCTGGAAATGCTGATCCGTTTTTCCCAGTCCAGCGATTTGGCGACCTGTTTCATCTCGGTCGGGGTTCTGCATGCTTTGGGGAAAAATGAGGATGTTCAAGAAGCCTACCGGTGGGCTGAAACCCAGGAGGACCCGGCCCGGATTATCAGCCATTTCGATATTGGAAAGTCGGTTGCCGATTATTTCGCCTCGGACTGAATATCAGTACGGCGATCCCCCGCTCTTGGACTGGGGTTGAATCCACTTGGGTCAACAGGGCTTACCGACCCCTTGCATTCCCCCTGTTTCAACCTGTTCTGGAGAAAGATCAGGAATCCCGACCATAAAATCCCCGGTATAGCGACCCCTCCTGCCATCCATAATGCGATCTGGTTGATGTTCATGTCCCACCCATCCACGGCATAGCCTACGCCCCAATTGCTACAGCCCATAACCAGGGTTAACAGAGCGAGTTCAAAGCTAAAAACCCGGCCCAAGTAATGGTCTGGCGCAGAAAGGTGGATCAACGCCGAACTGAATACCCAGATGATGGAGCCGAACAGAGTGGCTAATCCGACGCCCAGGGAAAGTGTCCAGATATTGTGGGTGGTGGCGATGAATAAATATGAAAAGGCTTTCAGGAAAAATGCGCCAGCAATCGCCCATTGCAAAACCGAGGCGGTTTCCCCGAATAGCCGCTTGACCAGAAGCGGTCCCAAGGCGGCGCCTAAACCGCGCGCGGAATAGAGAATGCCGATTCCTAATGAAAGAGAACCGGATAATAACTGGCTGGCCATCAAGGGAATCAGGGTCATGATGCCTCCTGCCACCGCCAGCCCGGCCTTTAATAATGACAATACCAGAACCATTGGTTCGGCCCGTAAATAGCGCATGGCATCGACCAGCTCTTGGTAACCAGTTTGTTTTGATAAATCTTTTTTCGTTGATTTTTTCTGGCTTGGAATTTTTGAAAGAAACCAGGCCGAAAGGATAAATGTGCCCGCGTCCAATATAAAGGCAACTTTTATTCCGAACAAATAGACGATCACTCCGCCCAATGCGGCGCCAAAGGCCAACATAACCGACCAGGTTGATCCGCTCAATGCGTTGGCGGTAATCAGATCTTTTTTCGGAACGAGGGAGGGAATGATGGCGCTCCTGGCCGGTTCAAAAAAACCTGACAGCGAAATCTCAACAATGACCAGAGCATAAACCAGCCATAACGTGTCCCGGTCTTCCACCAGAAGAAAAGCCAACACCACCACGCAGCGCAACAAGTCGCTGACGATCATCACGGTTTTCCGGCTGACACGGTCCACAACCACCCCGGCTATGGGACTGACCAGAACAACGGGCAGGAGCTTTGCCATCATGGCACCGGCCATGGCCATTCCGGAATCGCTGAGTTTAAGGATCAGCGCGTAAATTGCGATACTATTCAGCCAGTCTCCCAGTTCAGATACCACTTGGCCGTACCACAGGTTGCGGAACGAAGGGTTCTGCTGCAACAGGCGAAAATAACCGACCGTATTTCTGGTTTGCATACAAAATTCCTGGGAAAAAGCTTATGGCGGGAAGCGGGTGGTGCTGAACCCATACTAAAGACCCCTGTATAAATCTGCAACTGGAATTCGTTTTCGGGGTCTGGTATGTTGATCAGAATAAACAGGGATAAAGAGGCTCCATGGAAGAAGAAAAACCAATACTGCAGGAAATTGAAGATGCTAAAGAGAAATTGATCAGCAGGATTTCTCTATGGGTTTCTCTGTTTCTGACAACTGCTATGGTGGTCTGGTATTACCAGTCTTCTCCCCCGGACTCACCCGAAGTGGTCCGGATGAGAGTATTTTTTAAAGAAAAAAACCGGGATGTGATGACGTTCATCAGCATGGATCAAAAGGAGCAAATCGCTTTTGCCTTTAAAAGCAAGCATCCCTTCTATATGAGTTATATCAAGACTTCAACTGTGGAGCAGGAAAAGATTCGCTCTCTTATCCATATATCTACGGATTTTACTCCTAATCAATACTGGTTCAACCTTGGCTTCATGTGGGTGATTGTTTTCACCACTTTCTGGTTTCTTGGCCTGATTACTGAGGCCTGCATTGTGCTTGCGCGGCGCAATTCAGAAGCACGCATAAAAAACTACCAAAAAGAAAAAGAAAGAGAGCGCCAGCGTGATGACGCTGGACCCAATGAGGGATAATTATGGATGCCAATCAAATTCGATTTGCAATTTTTTTAGGCGTGTTCTTACTAATGCTGGGGTTGGAGAGGGTTATTCAGCGCCATCCTACCGTTGATGACAAAACTCGCCGGCTAAAAATCAATTTGGCTTTAACAGGTGTTGATATTCTTGTGGTGCGCCTGTTTTTTGGAGCGGCGGCAGTTGGGGCCGCGCAATTTGCCGGAGAAAGAGGATGGGGGCTGTTCAACTACCTGCAATGGCCGGAGGGTCTGGAAACCTTGCTTTGCGTGGTCATCCTGGACTTGATGATTTATATCCAGCATGTAGTGATGCATATGGTGCCTTTTTTCTGGCGTTTTCATGTTGTGCATCATTCCGACCTTGATCTGGATGTTTCGTCCGGACTGCGGTTTCATCCCATAGAGATACTGGTATCCATGTTGTATAAACTAGGGCTGGTCTTTGCCCTGGGTCCTTCCGCGATGACGGTTTTGATCTTCGAGGCGATTCTAAATGGAATGTCCCAGTTTTCCCATTCCAATATCACTTTGCCGGAGAGCCTCGACCGTCTGTTAAGATATGTGATCGTAACGCCGGATATGCATCGTATTCATCATTCGGTGGAGAAAGAGGAAACCAACTCCAACTTCGGTTTTAACTTGTCTATCTGGGATCGGGTTTTGGGAACATATATTCATGACGCGTTGAAACCGCAACCCCGGATTATAATCGGGGTTAACGCGTTTCGCACCAGCGAGGAAGTGTCTTTCAAAAATTTAATGATGATGCCGTTCAGGAAAGTTCCGCAAGACTACTCGCTTTCCCAGAAAGAAAAATAAGGAGCGATTATGGCGATCAGGCTGACAAAAATTGTAGCTACGCTGGGGCCCGCCAGTGGCAGTAAAACGGTTATTCGCAACCTGATTGAGAAGGGAGTTGATATATTCAGGCTCAACCTTTCCCATGGCGACCATGAAACCGTCCGAAAATGGATTCATTGGATCCGCGAAGTAGAAAAGGAGCGCCACACTTTCATAGGAATTCTTCTGGATCTTCAGGGTCCAAAAATCCGTGTGGGAAAATTCGAGCAGGGTTCCATTCTCTTAAAGCGCGGTCAACGAATTATTTTTACCACAGAAAAAAAGATGGAAGATTCTTCCCTGGTGCCCGTCCAATATTTGCGTTTTCATAAAGAAGTGGGAGTGGGCAACCGGATTTATCTGGACGATGGAAAACTAAGCGGTGTGGTAAAAAATATTTCCGGTCAACGGGTGGAGGTCGAAATCCTGGTGGGGGGAACATTGTCGGACCATAAAGGATTAAACCTGCCCGATGCCAGCCTCAGTGCGGACCCGATAACGGCTAAAGACAAGAAGGACCTTAAATTCGGCATCCAGGAGGGGGTGGATATGGTGGCGTTGTCTTTTGTCGGTTCAGCGAAAGATATACAACGGCTACGCGGTATGATCCTGAAAGAAGTCGGAAAAGGGGTTGAAGTCATCGCTAAAATTGAGCGTAAGCAGGCGGTGGAAAACCTGGAAGAAATTGTGGAGGCCGCCGACGGCATTATGGTTGCCCGAGGAGACTTGGGAATTGAGATTCCCCTGACCGAGGTTCCGGTGGTTCAGCAGAGAATTTTGCGGGAAGGTGCCAAACACTCCAA
>JAPKCW010000002.1:0-26412 GCA_028822815.1 Nitrospinaceae bacterium
GGCTCATAGTTTTACTCTGATGAATTTTTTGACCCAGAACGGTTTTTGGGTACTCCATTTTGGTTTTGAGGTTAAACGCATTTCCTGTTCCAGAATGTGCTATGTGAATCAATCGGCGTTTCCAAGCTTCGTTAAGCATAGATGGTGGTCCTCTCCTATTGAAAACGATCAATCATTGAATCGGGATGCGAGCCTGTGGCTCAATTCCCCGATATTTCCTGCGCCGAGAGTCATGACGATGTCTCCCGGTTTAAGGATCTTTTGTAAATGTGGGATCACGGATTGCGTGCTCCCGATATATTCCACGTTTTTATGTCCAAACTCTTTCACGCCTTCCGCGATTCTTTGGGAATGGATGCCTTCTTCGGCTTCTTCACCGGCTGAATAAATATCCAGCAGAAGCAGTTGATCGGCATCGTTGAAAGAAGAGAAAAAACTTTCCATGAGGTGTTTCGTGCGTGAATAACGATGAGGCTGAAAAACGATGACGAGTCTTCTATCCGGCCAAACTTCTTTTGCTGTTGATAGGGTTGCCTGAATTTCTACTGGATGGTGGCCATAATCATCAACAATTATCAAAGACTCTGATTGTTTAAGGATTTCAAACCTTCTTTGTACTCCCGTAAAAGTTTTCAGCGATTCCGCGATAGTTGGGAAATCCATGTTCAATTCCATTCCGACCGCAACGGCCGCAAGGGTGTTGCACACATTGTGTCGCCCCAAGGCCCCGGACAATATTTTCCCCAGTTTTTTGCCATGGTGATAGACCGTAAAATAGGTTTTCAATCCCTCCACGGAGATATTGCGGGCTGTATAATCGGCCTGGGATTTCAAACCATAGGTAATGGTACGTTTCTCAATTCGGGGAAGCAGGGATTGAAGGTTAGCATCGTCCATGCACAGGATCGCGGCACCATAGAAAGGGATTCTGTTGAGAAATTGCAAGAATGTGGATTTCATATTTTCCATTGTCAGGTAAAAATCCATATGCTCTTCGTCAAGGGTTGTGACCACCGCAAGCGTGGGAGAAAGTTTGAGAAAAGAACCATCACTCTCATCCGCTTCGGCAATGAGGTACTGACTCTGGCCGAGTTTGGCGTGCCCACCCATATTCTTGATTCTTCCGCCAATCACCACTGTAGGGTCAAGGCTTCCGGCTGCCAGAACCGTGGCGACCAGCGATGTTGTAGTGGTTTTTCCATGGGTGCCCGCAATGGCAATCCCATATTTCATCCGCATAAGTTCTGCCAGCATTTCAGCTCTGGGAATAACCGGGATGGATTGCTCTCGGGCGGCCTGTACCTCTACGTTGTCATCGCTGATGGCGCTGGATACAACAACAACGTGTTTGCCACTGACATTTTCCGCGCTGTGGTTGTGGCGGATGTCAGCTCCCAATGTTTTCAGGTGATCGGTAACCCGGTTTGAAGAAGGATCAGAACCGCTTACCTCATAATCCTGATTGATAAGAACTTCAGCGATTCCGCTCATTCCTGACCCTCCGATCCCAATAAAGTGAATCCGTTGTATTTTTCCTAGAAACATGACAGAACATAATTTCCTTGTATTTTTCCGGCATGACCGGATTTAGGATTTGCGTCTGCCAGTAAATCCATGCAGATCTGGCGAACTTTTTCCGTAGCATCCCGGTTGCCTAACTGATAGCTGTTTTCTTCCATTTCCTCCAACCGTTCAGGGTCCTCTATAGCGCGAAGAATGGATTGGGCAATACGCGGGCCTGACAATTCATGGTCGAGCACCAGTTCACCGGCATTGGCGGCATCCAGCACCCGCGCATTTTTTTCCTGATGATTATGGGCCGCATGGGGATAAGGAATTAAGACAGATACTTTTCCGCAAGCGGTCACTTCCGCCAGGGTCGTGGCACCTGCCCGGCAAATCACCAGGGAGGCTTTACGGTATTGCTCTGCCATGCCATCGATGAACGGCCTGACATCATGGGAGAAACCACTGTTTTCATAAACGCGTTTCACCATTGCAAAATCGCTCTCACCTGTCTGATGGGTGATATGGATATTTCCTTTTTTGGAAGTAAGAGATTCCAATGCTTCCATCATGGCTACATTAATGGAGTGAGCCCCTTGACTGCCTCCCAGGACCAGCAAGCGGAAGAGCCCTCGTGGACCTTTGGGAAATGTTTCCCGAGGCTGGCAAAATTCTTCTCGAATCATGTTTCCTGTTACCTCGATTTTATCCTTAGAAAAGAACTTTGCCGATTCTTTGAATGAAACCGCCACTTTGTTCGCGATCTTTCCCAGCCATTTGTTGGTGAGTCCGGGAATAGAGTTTTGTTCATGGATAAGAATAGGAACCCGTAATATCCAAGCGGAAAGAACCAGAGGCCCCGATGCGTACCCGCCTACACCTACCACCAGGTCAGGCCGCTTTCTGATCAGGAAACACATGGACTGGGCAGTGCCCACCGGCAACTTGACCCAGGACATCCAGCGGCTGAGACGTTTTTTACCAAGCAAGCCTGCTGAGAGAATGGTTTTCAACTCAAACCCTTCGCGGGGAAGAACTTTTGCTTCGAGACCCTTTTGGGTTCCTACAAATGAAATTTCGATATCCATATCTTGCCTCTTGAGCGCTTTAGCTAAAGCGATTCCTGGAAAAAGATGGCCACCTGTGCCACCACCGGCTATGACAACTCGTTTTCGCATTCAATCACTATCAATGTCTTACCGTTTGCTCTGAAATATTCAGTAGAACGCCTACTGAAAGCATGGTGATTAACATTGATGACCCGCCCATGCTGATGAAGGGCAGGGTTAATCCCTTGGTTGGGAGAAGCCCTACGGTTACTCCCATGTTGATAAAAGCCTGAAACCCGATCAAAAGAGTCAAGCCGGTTGCCAAATGAGTTCCAAACGGGTCTTTGGCCCGGCAAGCGGTGACGAAACCTCGCCAGATCAATATTGAAAACAGGAGAATAATTGCCGTTGTTCCCAATAACCCCAGTTCTTCCCCGATGACGGAAAAAATAAAATCCGTGTGGGCTTCGGGAAGATAAAAAAGTTTTTGATGGCTGGCTCCCAATCCGGTTCCCCAATATCCTCCCCGGCCAAAAGCGTAAAAAGACTGGATGGCTTGAAACCCTGCATTTGAAGGGTCTTGCCAAGGGTCGAGAAAAGCTATAATCCTTCGAGTGCGGTATTCCGCACTCAGGATTGCCGATGCTATAAAGGGAATCAGCGCAAGTACGGAAAGAAATAGAAACTTTTTTCTTAGACCGGCGACAAAAAGCATTGTGAAGGTGACCATGCAAATAATTATGGCGGTGCCAAAATCGGGTTGAAATAAAATCGGAACGAAAAAGAAACCCAGGACGACCAGGTTGGGAAGGTAGCCGTAAGCGAAGTCCCTCAGTTTGTCGGCTCTTTTGACCAGAGACTTGGCGATAAAAAGAACGAGAGTAAACTTTGCCAGCTCCGAGGGTTGAAAAGAAAACCCCCACAGAGTCAGCCATCTTCGTGCTCCACCGACCTCCTTGCTGACTTCCGGAAACATAACAGCCAGCAAAAGCAGAAAAGTCGCCAGCATGATGGGGTAGGTGTGCTGGTGCAATTTGTGGTAATCCATGTTTTTGACCACGAGCAGAACCCCTGTTCCCAGAAGGCACCAGACAGCCTGGCGTTTGAGAAAATAATAGGAGTCGTTGTATTTTTCCAAGGCGTACACAGCACTTGAACTGAAAACCATAACGATACCCACCAGAACCAGGACGGCCACGGTGATGCCCATTAACGAATCTGAGTGTTTTTCCTGAGACGCAGCCAAAATCCATTATCCTTCCAGGTTTTTAACAATCGTTTTAAAACAGTTTCCCCGGTCCTCGTAATCTTTAAACATGTCAAAACTTGCGCAAGCCGGTGAGAGGAGAACGATATCCCCATCTTCAGCTTTTGCTTTTGCCAAGTGAACTGCTTCTTCCAGGCTATCGCTTTCTTCATAACCGAAGGAGCCGTTCAGAATCCCTTTAAACTTGTCGCGGGTCTCGCCGATGAGAACCAGGTGTTTGACTTTTTCTTTCATCAGGCTCTTTAAAGGAGAAAAATCTGTTTCTTTATCTTTTCCACCTGCGATGAGAATGATAGGACGGTCAAAAGTGTTCAATGATTTGCAAACAGAGCCTACGTTGGTCCCCTTGGAATCGTTGACGAAATCGACGCCGTTCATGGTGCGGACCCATTCCAGACGATGCTCAAGGATGGTAAAGTTTTTTAAAGCCCGTAGAATGGCCTCTTGCGATACATCGAGAAGCAAAGCGACGGCAATGGCGGGGAGGATGTTTTCGACCTGCCACCGCATTCCTTTGGACAGCGATTCAAGGGATAGCATTTCCCTCTCATTGTTTTGAAGTCGGGCGATAATTTTGTTCCCACGCAAAAATATCCCTTTATCAAGCTCAGTTTGAGTGCTGAATAAAATGCGCTCAGCCGGGCAGTCTTTTCCAAGGTTGCGGGTATTTGGATCATCCTGATTCAGTATCAAAAAATCATTTTGCGTTTGGTGGGCAAATATTTTCTCTTTCAGCTCAGCATAGGTTTTAAAATCTTTATGCCGGTCCATGTGGTCCGGACTAATATTTAGAATGACTGAAACTACCGGGCGAAGTCCCGATGTAGCTTCCATTTGAAAACTGGAAAGTTCGAGAATTCTGTAATCGGCACCGCCTTGATCCAATAAAGAAATAAAAGGGGTTCCAAGATTTCCTCCTGCATGTACGGTTTTTTCAGACTGACTGAACATTTCAGCGATTAGGCTGGTGCAGGTGGATTTGCCGTTAGTTCCGGTGACGGCAATGATCGGAACAGTATTGAACCGATTCGCCAGCTCAATTTCGCTGATGATTTCGATTCCTGCCCGTTTGGCGTTTTCAAGAAACGATGAATGAATAGCTACTCCCGGACTCAATACAACCAGTTCTGTGTCAGAAGGTGGCGCAGAATTTTCGAAACGGGTTTTCACATCAGCACGCAATTGTTTCAAGGACTCTAATAATTGTTCGCGAGGCTTGCTGTCCGTCACCGTGACACGGGCTCCCTGCCGGGAAAGAAAGTTAGCCACAGCGATGCCCGTTTTACCAAGCCCGATTACGCATAGGGTTTTGTTTTTAAGTTCCATCATTACCTGAGCTTCAGGGTGCTGAGACTGATCATGGCTAGAATCACCGCGACAATCCAGAATCGCACGATGACCTTGGGTTCTGACCAGCCCAGTTCCTCAAAATGGTGGTGAAGCGGAGCCATTTTGAAAAAACGTTTTCCACCTGTATATTTGAAATAACCGACCTGAATGATGACGGACAGCGCTTCAATCACGAAAATACCGCCAACAAGAATCAGCAGGAGTTCATGCTTGACGATCACCGCAATGGTGCCCAGCAACCCTCCCAGAGATAAGGACCCTACATCCCCCATAAATATCTGAGCGGGGTAGGAGTTGTACCAAAGGAAACCCAGACTGGCTCCCATAATGGCTGAACTGGCGACAGCAACTTCTCCCGCATCCTTGATGTGCTGAATACGAAGGTATTCTGAAAAATTGAAGTGACCGCTGATATAAACGATACCGGTATAAGTAAGCGTGGCGATGATAATAGGGCCGATCGCTAATCCGTCCAGCCCATCTGTCAGGTTGACAGCGTTGGAGGTCCCCACCATTATGAAAACAATAAAAAGCAGGTAGCTGATGACTCCCAGGTCAGGCTGAAACCCTTTAAAGAAGGGGACCGATAAGCGTGTGGCATATTCCGCACGCGCAGGGTCGAAATATAGCAGGTAAATTCCAACCGCCAGGCTCAGCAAGACCTGAAGCAAAATCTTTTCTTTTGCGCTGATGCCTTTCCCCTTTTTTAATTTCAGGATATCGTCACGCAGTCCGATAGCTCCGAAGCCAAGCGCGGAAAGCAGGACAAGCCAGATATAATGATTGCTCAAATCAGCCCAGAGCAGGGTAGAGCAACCGAATGTTGCCAGAATAAGCAGTCCGCCCATCGTTGGAGTTCCAGACTTGGAACTATGGTGTTGTGGTCCATCACTGCGGATTTTTTCCTGTATCTGAAATTTCTGCAAAACGCGAATCATCAGGCCACCCAGAATAAGGCTCAATCCCAATGCCGTGATTCCGGAATATGCGGACCGGAAGGTGATGTACTTAAAGACATTGAATATTGAATAATCCGAACTGAGCGGATAAAAAAAGTGATAGAACATAATTAATTCTTATTTTCGATAAAGATTTGTAATATTTTTTCCATTGCGGTCCCTCGTGAGCCCTTGAACATCACACAATCCCCACTCCTCGCTTCCTGGATTAAAAATTCAGCCGCCTCCTGATGATCGGCGAATTGCAGAATTTGAATTTTTCCCCCTGCAAGGGCATATTTCGCTGACAGGCCAGCCAGCTTTCCGACTGTGACCAGAATGTTTGTTTTGGATTGGGCGATTTCTTCTCCCAAATTTTTATGTGCGGGGACAGATCGGTCCCCCAACTCGAGCATGTCCCCGATAACAAAAATTCGTCGACCCTGGGTTTTAAAGTTGTCCAGAGTTTTCAAAGCTTCGGTCATGGACCGGGGATTGGCGTTGTAAGCGTCATTAATAAGATCGATTCCTTTATGTCGAATTTGTTCGTTGCGTTGGGACATACGCTGGTAATTTTCCAGTCCGCGGGTCATGGTCTCTTCCTGAATCCCTAGCGAATAACCGGTTGCCAACGCAGCGAGGGTGTTATAAATGTTGCAATAGCCAAGGTAGGGAAGGCGAATGGAAAGAGTTTTGTCGAAAAGTTTTACCTTGAATTGAAACCCCAGGTTGTCCTTGCTTTCTATTTCACTTGCCCGCACATCCGCAGGCTGGTCGATGCCAAAGGTGACGGTCCTGGCGCGAAGCGACCGGGCCAACTCCAGAACCAGCGGGTCGTCGGCGTTGACAATAGCCGTGCCTTCTTCCGTCAGCGAATCAAACAACTCTCCTTTTGCAGACTGAATATCTTTAAGGTTCTTCAATTGCACCAGATGCCCTTCGGAAATATTGGTGATCACGCCAATATCCGGTTGCGCGATCTCTGCCAGTCTTTTAATCTCACCCATCGCGCTCATCCCCATTTCAAGAACCCCCACTTCATGCGAAGGTTCTCTTTGCAGAAGAGTCAGAGGCAGGCCGATATGGTTGTTCAGGTTGCCTTGAGTCTTCAAAGTCTTGAATTTGGTTGCCAATATTGCAGCGATCATTTCCTTAGTGGTTGACTTTCCATTTGTCCCGGTAACGGCAACAACCTTGAGCGGAAACCGTTTTCTCTGGAAGCCTGCCAAATCTTGTAAGGCTTTAAGCGTGTCCGGGACCTGGATCACAAATGGTCCGGATTCAACCGGAAGCTTCTCCGGATTGGACAGAATGATTCCTCCAACCTTTTTATCAATCACGTCAGCGAGAAAGGCATGTCCGTCAAAACGCTCTCCTTTAATGCAAACGAATAACGCCCCTTTTGAGACTGTCCGGGAATTTATGGATACTCCCCGGAATAGACAATCAGGATCTCCTTGAAGGAGTTGTCCTCCAATAGCATTGAGGCAATCTTGTGCTTGACCTTCCATCAGTGGCTTCGCTTCCTTAAAGCAGAACGGGCGACTTCCCGATCATCAAAGTGAATGGTTTTTGTGCCCAGAATCTGATAATCTTCATGACCTTTTCCTGCAATGAGAACCAGGTCATTTTTGCCAGCGAGATGGATGGCGTGTTCAATGGCCTCTTCCCGGTTGATGATTGCCGTATAGTCATCACCCTCCCGGGCAGAAGAAGGAACGCCCTGGAGAATATCTCCAATGATCTGTTCAGGGTCTTCCGATCTGGGGTTGTCAGAGGTGATGATGGAATAATCTGCTTCATTTAAAACGGCTTGTCCCATGGCTTTTCTTTTTCCCTTGTCTCTGTCGCCACCACAACCGAACACCACAATCAGTTTTCCCTCCGTGAAAACTTTCGCCGCTGAGATTGCGTTGGATAGCGCATCATCGGTATGCGCGTAATCCACCAGCACAGAAATTCCCTGGCTGTTTTCAATGCATTCGAATCGTCCAGGAATAGGTTGGATTTGGCGAAACACTTCCTGAACCTTTTCAAGAGAGATATCCTGAACCATAGCGCCTGCCACAGCAGAGAGGAGATTGTAGACATTGTGCCGACCGAGAAGGTTGGAATGGATTTCTTTCGTTCCAAAAGGAGTTTTCAGGATAAATTGGCAACCCGATTTTGTGAGCACAATATCTTCAGCCTTAAAATCCGCATTACTGTCAATGCCGGTGGTGAAGGAACCCGCCTTAAATTCCTCGTAAAATTCCTGTCCGACTGTGTCGTCAATATTAAAAATCCGGTGTTGCACCTGGTTATCCAGGAAAAGTTTTTTCTTAGCGTTTTTGTAGTGCTCCATATCGCCATGAAAATCCAAATGATCGCGACTCAGATTGGTGAAAATACCCGCTTTGAAACGCATATCATGAACACGGCTTTGGTGTAGGGCGTGGGAAGAGACCTCCAGAACGCACTTTTCAATTTTTTCTTCGATCATTTCGTTCAACAGTCTATTCAAATCCAGGGACTCAGGCGTGGTAACAGGGGCTGAAAATTTTTTACCATCGTAATGGTAATCGATGGTGCCGATAACCCCGATTCCCTCTGCGTCGAATAAAGCTTCAAGAATATAGGCTGTGGTGGTTTTCCCGTTTGTCCCGGTAATTCCCGTTAAGGCTAATCGTTCTGACGGGCTGTGGTAAAAATTGGCGCTGACGATAGAAAGCGCTTTCCGGGAATCTTCGACGTGCAAGGCTGTGACATCGCGCGATCCCAATCCAAGTTCATTTAGAGAATCAAGAGGTGTTTGTGTAATAAACACCGACGCTCCCTGGGCGACTGCATCTTTTATGAACGTGCCCCCATCCAAGTTCCCACCGGGTATGGCCACAAACAAGCTGTCTGTCCCGGCTTTTCTGGAATCGTAGACGATTTCGCGAATTGTCTGGTTCATGGTTCCCAGAATATTGGTCACGGGCAACCCTGAGATTAAATGTGAAAGTTTTGTATTGTCAGTCACGTTTAGATAATCACTTTCAGGATACGACTTTGTCGAAATTGTTGTTTGCATCAGGCTCGATCAAGAATAAAATTACGTTCTTTGCTTGACGGAACGTTTAAATAACGCAACGCCTTTTTTGCTATTTGCTGAAATACCGGTGCGGCCACAACACTTCCCCAATGCGATCCCTGGGGGTTGTCGATCATTACCAAAATCAAAAGACGTGGAGAATCCGCCGGAGCAAAACCAATAAAGGAGGAAATAAATTCTGTTTTGGAGTAGGACCGGGTCTCCATGTTATATTTTTGAGCCGTTCCGGTTTTTCCCGCCACCTCAAATCCTTCAAGCGCCGCTTTTTTCCCGGTACCGGTTTTCACCACCGACTTGAGAACCTCGACCAATTGGCGGCTGGTTTTTTCAGAAATGACCCGCCGGATTTTTTCAGGCCTAAATTGTTCCATTACCTTCCCGTTTTTCACCAGTGCGCGGGTGATATGAGGCGCCATAAGATTTCCGCCGTTAGCAATTGCCGCTAATGCACTGACCATTTGTAGAGGAGTGACAGCGATCTCTTGACCAAAAGAAATTGAAGCGAGAGACAGGGCGTTCCAGTTTTTTTGGTCCTTGAGTTGTCCAGCAGATTCACCGGGTAGGGATAAACCGGATTTTTCACCGAACCCGAATTTACGGATATATTCATAAAAAGATTTTCTGCCAACCTTCTGGGCAATTTTGATTGCGCCGATATTGCTGGACTTGGCAATAATGTCACGCATGGTCAGCCAGCCGAACTTATGATTGGAAGCCTCGCCGATCTGGGTTTTTCCGATTTTTAGTTTTCCGTTTTCACAAAAGAAAATATCTTGCGGCCTTGCTAAACCTCTGTCCAGAGCCGCGGCGGCAACAATGGGTTTGAAAATCGACCCGGGCTCGTAAGAGCTGGCGATGATATTATTTTTCCAGACTTGGGAGGGGAACGCTCCGTAGTGGTTTGGGTTGAATTGGGGGACGTTAGCCATCGCATAAATTTCCCCCGTATGAGGGTTCATGACCACGGCCATCCCGGAGTCCGCTTTAAAACGCTCGACCTGTTTTTTTAAATGGTATTCAGTGGTGAACTGAATAACCTCATCCAAGGTAAGAACCAGGTCATAACTTCTGGGTCTGGAATTGTGCAATCCCTCGAGAGATTGAATATTTCTTCCACGGGCATCACGTTCCATAACTCGCCTGACAGTAATGCCTTTGAGCTTGGACTGGTAGGTATACTCGATACCGGCAAGGCCCTGATTGTCCATGCCGACAAACCCGAGAACGCTTGCTGCAAGCTCCCGTTTTGGATAAAATCTTTTTTGCTCGGAAACATATCCCACACCTGACAGCCTTGCTTGTTTCAGTTTGGCAACTTCATCGAGAGAACATTTCCGCTTGATCCACACAAAATGTTTTTTAGAAGAAATCTTTTTATAAATCTGATCCTGGTTCAGTTTTAGTGTTGCTGAAAGAATGCGGGCGGCGGATTTTTGGTCCAGTATTTCTGAGGGGTTTACATAAACCGATTCCACTTCGACATTGCGTGCGAGTTCGTTCAGATTGCGGTCATAGATCACCCCGCGCCCGAAATGTGTTTTAACTGTGCTCAGATACTGTTTTTCAGATTGCGCCACGAGAGTGTCATGCTGGATGATCTGTAGAAAAGCGAGCCGGGCGATCAAGGCTGCTCCAAACAGAAAGAGCAAAAACGAGACAACCTTCAGCCGGGTATTAATGCCGTCCCGAAACGTTCCCGTGATTTGTTTATTTTGTTTTGCCATGATTGTTACTTAAGGAAAATGGTGATAACTTTATCCGCATTGGGTTCTTTCATCCCCACCTCGTTTTTAGCGAGAAGATAAACGCGATCCAGGGACCTCAGGCTTTCGCGTTCAAGAGTGAGCAGGTGGTTTTCTTTCAACAGCTCCCTATGTTCTTTGGCCATATCCTGATATTCATAGGCCAGTTTGATTTTCTTGACATTAGGCCAAACCAGGGCCAATGCCCCGAGCATGAACAGGATGGAAATAGAAATAACCATCCACAAATCTTTAGAGGAAACATGGAGACGGCCCTGAATAAGCCTGCGAACTCCATCAAACATAAATTTTTTCCGTGACACTTATTTTTGCGCTTGTCGATCTCAGGTTGTGCGTTACCTCAAACATAAATTCTTTCCGCGACCCTTAATTTCGCGCTTATCGATCTCGGGTTTCGCGCCACCTCTTCTTCCGAAGGCACAATAGGTTTGCGAGTCAAAATTTTCAGAGTCTGTGTTCTCCCACAAATACACATAGGGATTTTAGGTGGACAGGAACACCCTTTTTGTTCATCTCGAAAAAATGTTTTCACAATTCTGTCTTCCAGAGAGTGAAACGAGATCACCACCAAGCGGGCGGTTGAATTGAGAAGGCCGATCACACCCTGTAAAGCGAGTTTCAGTTGTTCCAATTCATCGTTGACGGCTATCCTCAGAGCCTGAAACGTTCTTGTTGCAGGATGGATCCGTGTATGACGGGGCGATGTCACCACCCTTGCCACGATTCTGGAAAGCTGGCCGGTTGTGGAGATGGGACGCTCTGCCTGTTCTTTGCGAATTGCGCGGACGATTCGCTTTGAGTAGCGCTCTTCGCCAAAATTTTTAATAATGGCCGCCAGTTCCGCATCAGAAAGTTCTTTCAAGAGGTCGGCGGCTGAAGTTTTCTGGGAGGGATTCATTCGCATATCAAGCGGACCATCATGTTGAATGCTGAAGCCGCGCTCGGGTGTGTCCAACTGAGGCGAAGAGACCCCCAAATCCATCAGCAGTCCAACTATGCGGGTGATCCCGTGTTGAGCCGCGAGGCTTTTAAGGTCTCCCAGGTTGCCGTGGGTCAGAGTTACCCTGTCTCGAAAAGGAGACAGCCTTTTCTTGGCGCGCTCTATAGCGGAGCGGTCCCGGTCGATTGCGAAAACCCGGATTTTGGGTGCTGTATTTTTAAGGATGAATTCCGTATGGCCTCCATCCCCGAGTGTGCCATCCACGATTACACCCTCCATGTGAACATTCAGGTAATGAAGCACTTCGTTTTTCATCACCGATTCGTGGTACGCTGGCATGATATTTTGGCTACTCCATAGATGGCTTATGTCGATGGAATGTCCTTACCTTTATGCTTCCCCCTGCTTGGACCATTGCTCGGGGGACCAGACCTCAAAGGTTTTAGACATCCCAACCAGAATGGCTTCTTTCTTCAACCCTGCAATTTCTCTCTGGTTGGCAGGGAGTAATATTTTTCCAGATTTCATTTCGCACTCAGTCGCTCTGGAATAAAACTCGCGTAGTCGGTTTCGGTCGGTTTTATCGAAAGCATTTAAGTCGCTCAACTTAGCCTCGTTTTCAGACCACTCTTTCTGGGGAAAGACGACTAGATACTGGTCCATCACACACACCACCAGTTGCGGGCCGAACTGTTCCAGCGCATGGCGAAACTTCGCTGGCACATTGAAACGGCCCTTGTCGTCCAGGCTGATGTTGTAGGTACCTAAAAAACTGTTCATTGAACTGAGTTCCCTAAATTCATATAACTTTGACAGAAAGTTACATTTTGAGACACTTTCGTACACAATCCTAACATAACCCGACAACCTGTCAACAGAAAAGGAGCAAAAATTACTGAAAATCTCTGCCGGGGGAAAAGGGCTAACTTTTTATTTAAACAGGGTTTGGTCGGTTCTGGGGTGGGGGGAGAATGCATTTTTTTTGAAGCAAAGGCCAAATCAGATAGTGACACCGCTATTATCGGAACCAACTGAAAAGGTTATTTCAACGCGGAATGTAATGAGGAGGGGAAGCCAGACGGGAAAAAGTGCATATTGGAGTTAGTACTATATAATAACAGCCTTGTTCCACGAATTTGAGCGTGGGGATTATTTATCCCTTTCTTTTTCAATGGATTTGCTTTGACAAGGCCAAATTCTGGATGCTACTATGAAAAAAGACTCAGAAAATTAATGAAATTCTTTAGCCAGAGGGTGTGGGCCGGTTATGAAGCAGAAAAAAGTAAAATTTTTGGTGGGTAGCTTGCTGATTGTTAGTGCCATCGGTTATTTGATAACCATGGGCATCAGCAATACCTCGCAGTATTTCTTTACCGTGGATGAATTGATGAGCCAGAAGGTCTCTTTTGCGGGTACGGGAATGAAGGTAAAAGGCAATGTGGTGAATGGTTCTATTCAACGGGATCCCGATGATTATTTAAATGTAAATTTTTTAATTGAGGAGAAGAATGCCTCGTTAAAGGTGTCTTATCAAGGGGTGACGCCGGATATGTTTATAGATGGCGGTGAGGTGGTGGTTGAGGGAACTTTGGGAAAAGACGGAGTTTTCCACGCCAACACTTTATTGACCAGTTGCCCGTCAAAATATGAAGCTGAAAAAGAGGCTGGAAAGATGCACCCGGGAAAATTTCCTGAAGCTGATAAGTATCGGGAGCCGGGCCTCAACAAAGCGGAAGCCTTGCCGAAAACAACGATCTGACCTCCCTGTAAAAATCAAGCAACCCAGCCATCCCGCGTTAGAACGGGGGCGTTTGTATAAAAACCATGAACGATATTGGTGAATTTACATTACTATTGGCCTTGGCAACGGCTCTCTATGGTTGTGTTGCCTATGTCATGTCAGCCCGTGGCAACCGCATCGATCTTTATCTAAGTGCGGACAAGACCCCAATTATTGTTTGGGCGTGCGTTGTCATCTCTTCCATATGTCTGTGGAAGGCTTTTCTTACCGATGACTTCAGCCTTCAATATGTCTGGGCCTATTCCAACCGTGAGCTCGACACGTTTTATAAAATTTCCTCGTTTTGGGGCGGACAGAAAGGTTCTCTTCTTTTCTGGACTCTGCTTCTTAGTACATACATGCTCGTGGTTTATTTCCAGAATCGGAAAAAAAATCTCAGGGTGGTTCCCTATGCGATGGCGATCATGCTTCTCATCGTTGTGTTTTTTCTTTTCCTGATTAATTTTTCGACCAATCCCTTTGAGCGTATCCCTCTACCTCCCGAAGATGGGCGCGGTTTGAATCCGCTTCTGCAAAATTACTGGATGGTGATCCACCCGCCAACATTGTATTTGGGATATGTGGGTTTTACGGTTCCTTTTGCGTTTGCGGTAGCGGCCCTGATCAGCAAGGATTTAGATGACGGCTGGATTCGTATGACCCGGAAGTGGACTTTGCTGTCCTGGTTTTTTCTCTGCATGGGCAATTTGTTCGGAGCTTCCTGGGCTTATGTGGAACTGGGCTGGGGCGGTTACTGGGCTTGGGACCCGGTTGAGAACGCCGCGTTCATGCCTTTGCTGGTTGCAACCGCTTATTTGCATTCGGTGATGATCCAGGAAAAAAAGGATATGATGAAAGTCTGGAACATGTCACTGGTTCTTCTGACTTTTGTGATGACTATTTTTGGCACGTTTATCACCCGGAGTGGCCTCATCCAATCGGTTCATACCTTTGATGAAGCCACATTGGGGTATTACTTTCTGGCGTTTCTATTTGTTATTATTATTGCTTGTGGTGGATTAATCATTGCGCGGCTCCCCCTGTTAAAGAGTACGAACGAGCTGGATTCTTTTTTGTCCCGAGAAAGCAGTTTTCTATTTAACAATCTGGTTTTGTTGGGAATTGCTTTTGCGACTTTCTGGGGAACCATCTTTCCGATTATTTCAGAAGCCGTACGGGGTGTGAAGATTACGGTTGGGCCGCCATTTTATAACCAGGTCAACGTACCCATTGGGCTTGCGCTTTTGGCGCTCATTGGCATTGGTCCTGTTATCGCCTGGCGTAGGGCCACATTTTCAAACCTGCGGAAGAACTTTTTAAAACCTGTCAGCGCCGGCATTGTGGCGGCAGTGGTGTTGTTCCCGGTTATTCCGTTAGGAAACAGAACAGAGATTTATACTTATATAACATTTGTGCTTTGTGTTTTTGTGTTGACCAGTATGTTTACGGAATTTTACAAGGGAACGGTTTCTAGAATGGGTTTGCATGATGAGTCTGCTGTTGGGGCTTTGGCAACCATGACCTGGCGCAACAAGAGGCGTTATGGCGGTTACATTGTTCATATTGGAGTGGTGTTGATTTTTGCCGGCATTGCAGGATCGCAGGCCTATGGAACTCATACGGAAAAACACCTGCAAATAGGTGAATCCTTTGAAATAAGAGGATACACCATCACCTATGAAAAACTGATCGCGGTGGAAGCCACGAATGTCAAAACCCGAATCATTGCCCAGCTTGCGGTAGAGCGTGATGGAAAAAGATATTGGACGGGCCACCCGGAAAAAGAGTTTTATAAGGGGCAGAACCAGCCGGTTTCGGAAGTGGATGTCTTGTCAACCTGGAAAGAGGATTTATATATGATCCTTGCTGATTTTCGGGAAGATGAGTCGGCAACGATAAAAGTGTATGTGAACCCGATGGTCAGTTGGATGTGGACGGGTGGATGGATTATTGCTTTTGGATCGATGATCTCCATGTGGCCGGATCGGCTGGAGCAACGCCGCCGCCTGGACAGGGTTCGTAGGCAAGAACAGTTGTTCCCTTCCCCTGCACAGGAGTAACCGGATGCAGACTTTTAATGAGATTGCTACTTATTCGGGAATTTTCTCTGCGGCAATTCGCAGCCCACTCCCGGAGGGAGCTAGCAACGGCTTATTAATCCGAGATGACTCTTTGCTCGCCAGAGAAAGTTGTTGCTATCTGCGCCTGGCGGTTCGCCGGGGGCCAAAAGCAATTTTTAGAGACACGCTAAAAGTACTAACGGGATTGTTTGTGCTGATTTGGATTTCGATAGGCCAGGTGTCTTTTGTCAGTGCCGGGGCTCTTTTGCAGGATCTCGAAAACGCGTTAATGTGCAAATGTGATGACAAGTGTGGAAAAGTTCTTATGAATTGTACCTGTTCCACTTCCGATGAAACCCGTGTCAAGTTTTCAAAAATGCTGGAATCTGGTCTCACCGTAGAGCAAATCATAAAAATGCAGGTGGATGAATATGGCGAAACCGTATTGTCCGCTCCTACCAAATTTGGATTCAACCTGACTGCATGGCTGACTCCGTTTGTGGCCCTGGTTGCAGGAGGCTTTGGGGTTCGCAAAGTTCTTCTCGCTTGTGTGGGGAAAAAAAGCGATTCCACAGAAATTCCGGTGCCTGAACCCGAAATTTCAGAAAAATACTCCAAACGATTAAAAGATGAATTAGATGGGATCGAGTTATAGGAATGGGATTCATCCACTTCTTAGAATTGATTCTGATCGTTGCGATCCTGCTGGCAGTAGGAATCCCGCTTTTTGGGAAATTGAAACTCAAAAAGCTGGTGGAAGCAGTAGACCCTACCAGTGATAAATATAAGCATCTTTTGGTACGTAAAGAAGAAACGCTGATCTCCATTAAAGAATTGGAGTTCGACTTCAGCACGGACAAAATCTCCGAGCCCGATTATAAGGAGCTTCGCCACAGGCTGGAAGCCGAGGCGACGGAAATTCTGGAGCGTTTGGATCAACTGGAACAGGAACGCAGAAAAAAAATAAATCCCGTAAAGTCCCATTAAACCTGATGCGATTATTTAGCAGGTTTTTGGACCCCATTTAAGAATGGTAGACCAGCCCAAATCCGACGATTTTGCTATTGAAGTTCGCCATTTGCGCAAAGAGTTTGGCGTCCTGAAGGCGGTGGATGGCATCAGCTTTGAACTGAAACGCGGAGAATTTTTATCGGTGTTCGGTCCGAATGGTGCAGGCAAGACCACCCTGATCAAAATTCTTGCGGGATTGACTCGGCCTTCATCGGGAACGGCCAGGGTTGCCGGTTATGAAGTGGAGGAGAGTAGATCCGAAATGCGACGCGAGATCGGGGTCATTTCCCATTCGACCGCCTTATATGCGGATTTGACCCCCATGGAAAACCTGGTTTTTTATGGCAAGATGTATGGGTTGGAATGTCCTGAGGAGTCAGCTTTAGCCAGTCTTGAAGATGTGGGGCTGGCACCACGCAGGCATGACCGGGTGAGAACCTTTTCTCGGGGAATGGTGCAGAGGCTATCTATTGCCCGGGCTATTCTGCACGATCCGTCCATATTATTTCTGGACGAGCCTTTCACCGGCCTGGACATCCACGCCTCCAACGTGCTCAAGGAGCATCTTCAAAATTTACATAACAAGAAGAGAACTATATTGATGACCACACATGATGTTTCCTGTGGGCTGGAAATGTGTGACAAGGTGGCTTTGCAGGTGATGGGCCAGTTTGCTTTTTTTGAAGATGTCAAAGAGGTCGATAAGGAAAACTTCGAGACGATGTATTTTGATGCGGTTCGCAATAACCAGTTCACCATGGGCATTCGTCAACACTGACAGGGGAGGCAGATAGCAAGAGCCCGTTAAGCCGAGATAACTCTTTGCCAGCTAAATAGAATATTGCTCATTTACCCCTGCTACCCCATTCGGGGCATGAAGGTAAAGGAAGAATATCACGGTCATCGGTGGCTTGCCGACTGAATTCATGAATCTTTTTTTGAATCAAATTTTGGCGATTGTATGGAAGGATTTCGTGACGGAACTCAAGACGCGGGAATTGTTCAGCGCGATGTTTATCTTCGCATTGCTGGTGATTCTGATATTTATTTTTTCCGTGAACCTGAGTGTCGTCAAAGCCAGTGAAGTTGGTCCTGGGATTTTATGGGTAGCATTTTTATTTTCCGGAACCATAGGCCTGAACCGTTCTTTCATGCTCGAACAAGAAAATGGATGCCTCATGGGGTTGATGCTGGTGCCCGCGGACCGAACAGTTATTTACTTCGGGAAACTGATCAGCAATTTCATTTTTTTATCCATTATGGAATTGTTCATTCTTCCTCTGTTTATGATTTTTTTTAATATCAATATTTTGGAGCACTTGCTCCCGCTTTTACTTGTTATATTTCTGGGGACGCTGGGTTTCTGTGCACTGGGAACCCTGTTGTCTTCATTAGCATCAAACCTTAAATCCCGGGAAATCATGTTGCCCATTTTGCTCTATCCCCTGCTGATACCCGTTGTCATCGCAGTGGTTCGAATGACCGGACAGATCCTGAATGGGGAACCTTTGTCAGAAATGATAAACTGGATTGGTTTGACGGCTTCCTTCGATATCATTTATATTGGTGTCTCCATTATGACGATCGACCATATTCTGGAGGAGTGACGGAATGGATAATCTGGGATTTTTATTTGCGGCCAATGTGGTTGTATGGGGCGGCATTATTTATTATGTGTACACGATCAGGCAACGCAACCGTGCTCTTGAAAAAGATCTGGAATTGCTGAAAGAAACTCTGAGCAAGGAAGGATAATGATGAATCCCGACGCGGTAGAAGAAAATCAGGAAGAAGGCAATATTCTGGTCTGGTTGACCGGCCTGGCATTTCTTGCGGCGATGGTTGCGATCTTTATCTATGTTCCCACTGAACGGACCGAAGGTGTGGTCCAGAGGGTCATGTATTTCCATGTGCCTTCCGCCTGGCTTTCATTTTTTGCGTTCTTTGTGGTTTTTATCAGTTCCATTCTGTTTCTTTGGAAGAAAGAGCGGGAGTGGGACATTTATGCCCATGCCTCGGCAGAGATCGGGGTGATTTTCTGTTCACTGGTATTGATCACCGGGCCGATCTGGGCAAGGCCTATCTGGGGAGCCTGGTGGGTGTGGGACGCCCGCCTCACCTCTACCCTGATACTCTGGATCATATATGTGGCCTACCTCATGCTCCGGACGCAAAGCGATGCCGGTTCCATGCGAGCCCGTTATGCCGCAGTACTTGGCATTGTCGGGTTTCTGAATATTCCGTTCATCCATTTTTCCGTACTCTGGTGGCGGACATTCCATCCCCAGCCTAAGGTCATCACCAACGAAGGGATTGGCAAGGGAATGGACCCAACCATGCTGGCAACGCTGGGAATATCCCTGTGTGCTTTCACCCTACTTTATTTCCTGTTGATGGGAGTGCGGGTGCGGCAGGAAAAATTGAAAGATGAAATCGACCGCCTTAAAAGGGAAAAGATTTATTCGGCTTAAGGACGGACTGCTGGGCCTGTTAATCATTGTGGCCCTGATTCTCCTTGTTCTCCGTTTTCAAAAAATGGGCAATCCGCAGCAGGAAATCAACTTTAACCAGCTTAAGCCGAAGGAAGGTTATCTGGCCCCCAAGTTTACTTTAAGAAATCTCAGGGGCAATCTTGAAGGGCTTGACGATCATGCGGGGAAGGTAATTGTTGTTAATTTCTGGGCAACCTGGTGTGCCCCCTGCGTTAAGGAAATGCCAAGCTTCGAAACCCTGTACCGCCGCTTCCGTTCGCAGGGGTTGACTGTTCTCGCAGTCAGCCTTGACAAAGACCGTTCTGCTAAAGTCCAGGAATTTGTGGATAAGTATAAATTATCTTTTCCAGTTTTACTGGATACCGAAGGGGTTGCCGAAAAACTCTACCCGTCTTTTACCATTCCGTTTACCTACGTGATCGATAAGCAGGGAAGGGTTGCCGCCCGAATCGATGGTGCCAAGGATTGGGAATCACCAGAAACATTCAAGGCGATAGAATATCTTTTAAAATAAATCGGGATACATTCAATGATAAATGAAAATAAAGTTCAGTCCGCTAATGAACGGTTTTATGAAGCCTTTAATAAAAGAGATATCGAGGCGATGAAACAGGTTTGGAGGAATGGCGAAAGGGTGACCTGTGTCCACCCCGGCTGGCCCCCTCTTAAAGGATTCGAGCCGATCATGAATAGCTGGGAAGGAATTTTTAAAAATTCAGGAAATATGGAAATTCAGATTTCTGATGTGCGAGTCCTGGCTTCGGAAGATCTGGCATGGGTTTCCTGCATCGAGAAACTTTATACCATTGCTGAAAGCGGGGTACTGGCCTCTCAGGTTTTTGCCACCAACCTGTTTCACCTTGAAGGCGATGTCTGGAAGATGGTCATGCATCATGCCTCGCCTGTTCCTGACATCCGGGAAACACAAGATGTTACAAGGAACTGAAGGTTATCCAGACTGAGGTCAGATATGATCGGGGTTCCAGTTAAAGAATAAACCTGAGGACATCTCTATTTATTCGATAATTTTTTTTACGGCAACTTGCAGGCTCTTATAAAATAAGAGCCTGCTCATGACCCAAAGTAATTTTTAGAGATGCCCCTGAGTCAATGTTTTAAAAAACATGCGACATGATGGCCGGGGGCGATTTCTTTAAGAGCAGGTATTTTTTCTTCGCATTGTTTTTCCTTGATAGGACAGCGGATGTGAAAGGCGCAACCTTTTGGCGGGTTAGCGGGATCGGGGATATCTCCCTTTATGAGTGTCTTGTTTTTGCTTTGTCCCGGCTCCAGACTGGGAATTGCGTTCAGCAGGGCAAGAGTGTAGGGGTGCTGGGGCGAATTATAAATTTGTTCGCTGTCGGCAAGCTCAACGATTTTTCCGAGATACATCACTGCGACCCGGTCACAGAAATATTCTACCACCCCCAAATCGTGAGAGATGAACAGGTAGGAGATATCCAGCTTTTCTTTCAAGTCCAGCAAAAGATTGATGACCTGAGCCTGTATGGAAACATCCAAGGCCGATACCGGCTCATCGGCCACGATCAGTTTCGGGTTCAAAGCGATGGCCCGGGCAATACCCACGCGTTGTAGCTGGCCGCCGCTCAATTCGTGGGGGTACCGGTTAAAATAATCGAGCGTCAGGCCTACCTGCTCCAAAAGTTGTTTTGCTTTTTCGACATTTTCTTTCTTGTTGCGGAAACCATGAATTTCAAAAGGTTCTTGCAGGATATGGCCGATGCGTCTTGCCGGGTTGACAGCGGAATAGGGGTCCTGGAATATAATCTGCATTTCCTTTCTAATGTTTCTCATCTCAGCCTCTTTGAGATCAAACAGATCGGTTCCGCAAAAGCTCACCTGTCCTGAAGTGGGTTCAATCAGGCGGAGCAAGGTTCGGGCCGCAGTGGTTTTGCCGCATCCGCTCTCTCCAACCAGTCCCAGCGTTTCTCCTTTGTGAAGGGTGAAGGAAATGCCATCTACCGCGCGAACCGGTGGCGAGGGGTCTTCGAGAAATTTCTTTTCTGGCAGAAAATGTTTTTTGAGGTCCTGGACTTCCAGTAGTTTTTCTGTATTCATAATGACCCTGGCTCCAGATGGCAACTAACTTGTCGCTGGGCTTCTATCTGGCGCAGTTGCGGGTTTTGGGTTTTACATTTTTCCATAGCCCAGGCGCAACGAGGGTGAAACGAACATCCTGGTGGACGCTGGTCCAGGCTGGGAACATTGCCCGATATTTCTTCCAGTCTTGCACCTGGTTTTTTTTTAGTGCCTAATTTGGGAATAGAAGCAATGAGACCCTTGGTGTAGGGGTGAAAGGGATTATTTAGAAGGGCCTTGGCAGGGCCGGATTCCACGATTTCTCCTGCATACATGACCAGCACCCTTTGGGCGATTTCCGCGACCACTCCCAGATCGTGGGTAATGATGAGGATGGACGTTTCTTTTTTTAAACTTCTCAAAAGCTCGAGAATCTGAGCTTGGATAAGAACATCGAGAGCGGTCGTGGGTTCATCGGCGATGAGGACCCTGGGAGAGCAGGCCAGGGCCATGGCAATCATGACGCGTTGCCGCATTCCCCCGCTGAGTTGATGGGGATAGTGTTTTTCTTTAGGTGAGGGCAGTTCCACGCGACGCAACAGGTCTGCCGACTTTTGTAAGGCTTCTTGCCGATTCATAGTCGTATGGCGCAGAAGCGTTTCGGCAATTTGTTCTCCGACAGTCAAGACCGGGTTGAGAGAGGTCATAGGATCTTGAAAAATCATGGAAATGGAGCGGCCGCGCAGGTCCTGTAACGCTTTTGCATTGAGGGATAACAGGTCCTGCCCGTCAAAAAGAATTTTCCCGCTTGAAATTTCCGCAGGTGGCTCTGGCAAAAGACGGAGAATAGAAAGGGCGCTGACGGTCTTCCCGCAACCGGATTCTCCCACCAGCGCAAGGGTTTCTCCCGGATTTAAATGAAAACTGATGCCATTGACAGCGGTCAGCTTTCCCCTGGGAGTGGAAAAAGAAACTGTCAGGTTTTGAATTTCCAACTCAGGGGATGACATTTGTTTTTTCGTGATAAACAGGTTGAAACGAACCCTTTCGGGCATGAACTAGGTTTTCGGGATTCCGATGCTATAATAAACCCTAGTGGTCATTCCTCAGCATTTTAATTGTTCTTAAACAAAAAACAAATGAATCCCTTTGCAAAAATATTGGTGGTTGAAGACGAGTCCACTTCTGCAAAACTGATAATTTATCATCTTAGAATGATGGGATTCAAAAATACAACAGAAGTCACGGACGGAAACTCGGCTCTGGAGCATTTAAAAAAGGAAAAAGCTGATTTGGTGATTGCAGATTGGCATATGCCGAATATGAATGGACTGAATCTTTTCAGAGCCCTTCGAGAAGAGGAATTATGGCAGGATATTCCCTTCCTGATGATCACGGTGGAAAAAGACCATGAAAAGGTGCAGGAAGCTATCCAGGCAGGGGTCCGGGATTATATTGTGAAACCCATTAATGTTGAAATGTTTAAGCGGAAGATTCGTGAGTTGTTTAAGCTTAATGAGGTTTGAATCGAAAAAGGGCGAGCAAGCCGCTGCCAGCGTGATACCCCATTCGGGGCACGCGTGGTATCCTCTTCATTAAGCTTCACGCCCGCGGGCAAAGAGAGATTTCCTTAAAAGGCTATTGGGATTTTACAAGGCACTCCTTTTCAAGCCCCTTACTTACAATATTGTCGCATTTTTTGGGATCGCCCTGAACCACCCCATAACAATATGCCTGGCTATCCCGGTTTAGGATCAGGGTACAGTAATATATACTGTGGTCCTTATGTTTGTACCGACTTTCGGGGTTTGAGATTGGGGTCAGGGCGAGACAGAGATTTCGCTCGTCTTCTTTTGAAAGCTTGCCTGTTGGTTTTGCCGCAGACGAGAACAACCCTGTTATCTTCATCTTTTCCATGGGTCCTACTCCATCAACAACGGCTACGGGATCTACACCGGGGCGTCCCTTTCGAACATCCTGGGTTATTTCATCACAAGCTTTTGTATTCGCACCTTCCGCCGCCATGGAGAGTGGAGCCCCAACGAAAAAAGCTAATGATACTACCAACCATCCCATAGCCCTGTTAATCGACATATCAATCATCCTCCCAAAGGACCTATTAAACATTAAAATCAATAAAAAGATGGTTCCAAGGATACCCTATTTCGGCGGGAAAAACCACGGATTGTGTTCAAATTATTGAAAATATAGGAACTTGCGAAAGGTGGCCGGACAAGTACTGACGAACTGGCTAAGAGGTATTTTTCGGGAAAGGATTTGGCAGTCGGTTGAACAATAAACTCAACTTTCCTGTTTTCCCTTTTCTGTTTTTTTACTGCGCATAGCTCCGACAACCACTTTTACGAAAGTGGCGGCCATCAATACCAATAAAATAATTAAAATTGTATCATTCATGTCTCAAGTTCCCTGGATTGAATATTAGATGAAAGCAGATAATCTTGATATCGGGAAATAATCCGAAAAAATTAGCTCTTTCAAAAATTGAGTATAATTTTATTGTACCTGTAAAAATCGTTAAAAATGTTACAGTTATGTAAAGCTTTTATTAATATTTGGAAAACTGAATTTCCCAAAACCTGAAATGGTGGTTTCATGAATTCGTGGACAAAGTCGGATATAAGAAAATATCTTGGGCCTCTTCTGGTAGTGGTGGGGTTGGCCTACACCTATCATTCTCATGTTACGGGTTGTCCCCGTTATGTGATTTTTGCGGGGTGGGCACTTGGACCGCCGGTTTGGTTCATTCTGGAATACGGCCTGCTGTTTGATGCTGAAAAGGAGGATTTGAAAACTTTCAGACATTACCAAAGCCTGTGCAGAAATCTTTGGCTGGGGTTTTTAGCATACCTTGCGGCTTTTTACCTCAGTCAGTGGTCAGCGTAATGCTGGACCCAATAGGCAACTCTTATTTATCCTATAAACTGGGTATAGATTTTTTTCGATAGATATTCCCCTGATTTGTTTATACTGACTAGCTTTACGAAGTCGGAATATGGACATAAGAATTCTTAAGATAAACACCCGGAGAAAACTCTTGAACTTATAAAACTATATGCGAATTTTAAGTTGGAACGTCAATGGACTGCGTGCTGTTGTCAAAAAAGGATTTTTTGACTGGTTGAATTCTGAGGCTCCGGATGTTGTGTGCCTGCAGGAGATTAAAGCACGAACCGAAGACCTTGATGAGTCTATATTGAATCCAGAAGGATACTACGCCACTTGGAATCCAGCTCAGCGCAAGGGATACAGCGGCGTGGCTGTTTTTACTAAAAAGAAACCGAAATCGGTTCATTTGGGGATAGGGATCGAGCGGTTCGATATAGAAGGGCGTGTTATTAGAATCGAGTTTAAAGATTTCGACCTTTTAAATGTGTATTTCCCCAACGGCACCAGTGGTTCGGAGAGACTGGAATACAAAATGGAATTTTATGACGCGTTTCTGGATCATTGTGAGCAATTGCGGGTGGAGGGGAGAGAGTTGGTAATTACCGGAGATGTGAATACCGCCCACAAGGCCATTGACTTGAAAAACCCAAAAGCCAATGCAAAAAACTCGGGCTTTTTACCGGAAGAGAGGGCTTGGGTCGATAAATTCGTTTCGCATGGGTATGTCGACAGTTTCAGGGTGTTTCACCCGGAGCCGGATCAGTACACCTGGTGGAGCTACCGGTTTAACGTGCGGGCCAAAAATATTGGTTGGCGCATTGATTATTTTTTTGTCACAGAAAATCTCATGGCAAAGGTTAAAGACTCTTTTATTCAACCCAATGTTATGGGCTCGGACCACTGCCCCATAGGCCTGGATATCAAGGCCAAATAATGGGGTGTGTTCCAGACCGTTTCCGGATTTCCGGCATCTAATAATTTGCCCACTAGGCATGGGGCCGACTTGCAATAGCTCGTTGGGCCGAGTAAACGTTTGCCCGCAAAACAAAGATATTGCTAGCTGGGTCCAGCGTTACGCTGGTGAAGAGAATCATTTTGAATTGGAGTGGAGATTTTATGGGATTTGAACTCAACAAAAGTTATAGCGGATTCAGGTTGACCCAAAAGGAGGAGATTACCGAACTTAAATCTCTTGGCCTTTTTTTTGAACATGATGTTACCGGCGCTGAATTACTGGTTCTTGAAAATGATGATGACAACAAGGTGTTCAGCGCTACGTTCAGGACTCCACCTGAAAATGATACGGGGATAGCCCATATTCTTGAGCACAGCGTATTATGTGGCTCTAAAAATTTTCCGGTCAAGGAACCCTTTGTGGAACTCATGAAAGGCAGTTTGCAGACTTTTCTCAATGCGATGACCTTTCCTGATAAGACTATGTATCCCGTTGCCAGCAGGAACCGGAAAGATTTTTTCAACCTCATGAATGTCTATCTGGATGCGGTTTTTTATCCCAATATTTCAGAGGAAACCTTCAAGCAGGAAGGCTGGCATTATGAACTGAACACCCCGGAAGATAAAATTGTTTATAAAGGGGTGGTGTTGAATGAGATGAAAGGCGAGTTCTCCAGTCCGGAAAGTTGTATTGACCGCCAATTGGCTCATTCCCTTTTCCCTTCCACTCCATACGGATATGAATCGGGGGGAGACCCTAAATGTATTCCCGACCTAACGTACGCCGACTTCAAGGATTTTCATAAAAAGCATTATCATCCTTCCAACAGTAGATTGTTTTTGTATGGTGATGGCGACACCCAAAGCTACCTCGAATTTTTGCAGGAAAAATATTTGCAGGATTTTGAGCGCATGGATGTCAACACTTCCATCGCTCATCAGAGGTCTTTCAGAAAACCAAAAAGAAAAACTCTGACCTACCCGATTTCCAGCCATGAGTCGCTGGAGAAGAAGACTTATGTCCTGGTCGGCACCAAGCTGGATAAGGCCATCAACCATGAACATTGTCTCGGGTTTAGCATACTGAGCCATCTCCTGCTGGGGTCTTCCGCTTCTCCTTTAAGAAAAGCACTCATCACCTCTGAGCTCGGCAGTGAAGTCATTGGCGGAGGCTTCGATGACAATCGTGCGGATACGATATTTGCCGTGGGCTTGAAAGGAACAGAGGCCGAGCATGAAAATAAAGTTATTGCGCTCATAGATTCGACCCTCCGTGACC
>JAPKCW010000122.1:0-6551 GCA_028822815.1 Nitrospinaceae bacterium
ATGGAGCGATGCGGATCGGCTCAAGTTAGAAAGGGAAAGTATTGGGTTTTATATTACCGGCCATCCTCTGGATGGATTTACCCGAGAGTTGTCCTGGTTCACCGATGCGACTTCAGCCTCCGTAGCAGAAGCAGGGAACGGAAAATCCGTTAGTTTGGCGGGAATCCCAATTAAGCATCTGCCTAAAACTACCCGCAAGGGCGACAAGATGGGTATCATCACCCTTGAAGATTTGCAGGGGTCTGTTGAGGTGATCCTCTGGCCCGAAATTTATAGCCAGGTCCTGGATCTTTTGTTGGCAGAAGAGCCGCTTCTTGTAAAAGGTGAAGTGGACTCTGAAGGCAACATGCCAAAAGTTATTGCGAAATCGGTTTTTCCGCTTGCTCAGGCGAAACAGCATTATCACGGCCGAGTCTTGATTCATTTCAGGACACTGGGATTGGAGCGCGAAACCCTGATGGCGGTAAAAGGGATTCTCGCTTCCCACAAGGGCACTAACGACACTCGACTGCATTTCATCTTTCCGGATGACAAGGAGCGTGTGGTCACGGTGGCGGAGGAACTGCGCATTCAACCTTCTGATGAAGTGATTGAGCAGATTCAGGCTCTTCTGGGGGAAGACGCCATTTTATTTGAATAGCAGGGATGCGTCGTGAAAATTTTTATTCTTCCGGCCATTGCACAGGTGTTCCCGACTGGGATTGGGTTTTTCTGCCGATCACCGCAATTACGGATTGCGTGTTCTTGGGATGAAAAGGAATTTTCAAGAGTTCACCATTTTTAGCGGTGATTTCTAAAATTGTGGTTTTAGGGATTCCCACAAGCAGGCCGGGAAGGAACAGGGCAGTAGTTACCCGCGTGGATTCAACATCATTCCAGGCAATGGCGGTTTGGGATTGAAACAGAAAATGCCAGCGGGAAAAATGCATGGCCACTCCTTTTTTGCTCAGGGTCGTGAAAAATTTTCTCGTAAAAAGCTCGCGAACCGAAAATAAAACCTGCAAAACCCTTCCCAGTCCCCACAGCATAAAAATGCACCCGCTGATAACCATGAAAAGTGTTGCCGCTGTTCCATGGCCGGAAAACAAGAAAACTATCAGGAAATAGGCCACAATCAGAATGAACAGGAGAATCGGGGACAAAATGAAAGCGCTGTAGAGCCTCATTCCGTATAGCGGCAGGCCTGCTGGAAGGGCCACGGTCACCCCCGATCCTGCATCCAGCAAGGCTGAAGCCTTTGCCTGCTCTTCATTTTGCGTGATGAAGTCTAATCCGATGGCGTAATCGGATTGCGCCCATTCTACCTTGCTCATATCTTTTTGGGAGTTGGTCAGGGGTTTGTGCGATAATGCCTTTCCGCTTTTAATTATGGGTTTTTATATTACAGGAAATATGGAAATTACGGAATTCTCATTAAAATATTTTACAGATGTCCTGCCTAACGGCTTGACAGTGGTGACGGTGGAAATGCCGCATATTCACACCATGGAAGTGTCGATGTTTGTCCGAGCCGGTTTGCGCTTTGAAAATGAGGAGAACAATGGAATCTCCCATTTCCTGGAACATATGCTATTCCGGGGTAACCGGAAGTATCCCGATTCGATCTCCCTGAATATGGAATTCGAGAATATCGGTCGGGATCTTCGTGCCTCCACTCTTGGGGAATACACGCAATACGGGTTCAGCCCGCATATCTCGCAATTGGAAAAAGGAATGGAAATCTTTTCCGAGTTCTTTTATTCCCCGACATTTCCAGAGATTGAACTTGAGCGCGGAATTATTCTTGAGGAGTACTATGAGGACCTCAACGAAGAGGGCGTGAATGTAGACATCAACAACCATGCATGCAAACTGCTTTATCCTGGAACGCCGATGTCCTGGCCTACCATTGGGACGGAAGAGACGATTAAAAAGATTACTGTGGAAATGTTGAGGGATTACTACAATGCCCATTATGTTCCCGGCAACATGGTTCTGGCGATGGCGGGGCCCATTGAGCATAATCGCAATCTTCAATTATCAGAAAAATATTTTTCCACTTTTTCTAATGGTGTGGCGCCGATTTCAAAAAACCATTTTGTGGGAAGTATTTCCGATGAACAGTCCCGGCCACAGTTTCTTTTCCAGCACGATTCAGACAGCCAGGTCGAACTGCAAATTTGTTTTCGATCCTGTTCTTACAATCATGAGGATTTTTTGACTCTAGGGCTGATCAGCCGGGTCTTTGATGATGGTTTTACCTCCCGACTACAGAGAGTGCTTAGGGAGGAGCGCGGCCTGGTTTATTCGGTGGAATGCCGGGCAACCAGTATGTCGGATATCGGCACGATGGACTTTGATGTAACGGCGCGGTCGGAAAAGCTCATTGAGGTTACAAAAGCCCTCCTCCATGAGATTGAAAAATTTACCAGCCTGGGGCCTTCTGATGATGAAGTTGCGCATGTGAAAAAACGTTATATGTTTGATCTGGATTCAGAGTTGGACGATCCTTACAAACAGGTGATACGTTATGCCTTTCCTTACCTTTATTCAGAAGAGATGTCCCTGGAAGAAGAACGAAACCGGATCCTGGCAATCTCGAAAGAAAAAATCACTGAGGTTGCCCGCCGGACTTTTGTTCCGGAAAAACTGAGCCTGATTCTGGTTGGTCCTTATACCCCCGAATTGAAAAAAGAACTTGAAAACCTGATCGAAAATTATTAATCCTGATTCTCTTCCCATGACTGAAAAAAGAATGAAGCCATTTGGCTTGCGGGTGGTAGTTGCGCTATGGGTGCTGTTCATCTCTGCCTGCGGCGTGAATGTTGAAGATTGTCTGCAGGATGAAAGTTGTGGCCCTGTTATACAAGTGACCAGCCATGACGGAGCCTTGCCGGCAGATCCCTATGATCCTTTTTGGGACGGAGGACCTGTTTCAGTCAAGGTGGAACTCGGACCGCAGATGATCACAAATCCGAAATGGCCGAATCCTTCCACGAGGGAAGTCGCGGTGCGTGCCGCAAAAAATAATTCGGACATAGTCATCATGCTGGAATGGAATGACACGACCCGGGATAGTAACTTTGACCATTCTGCGTTATATGTCGACCGGGCAGCGGTGATGTTTCCGGTTACTGCCAATAAGGAGGCCCCATCGATAACGATGGGCGAGGCGGGAAAGCCCGTCAATATCTGGCAATGGAAATCGGTGGGCGGAGAAAGGGGGCAACCCGGAGTGAGAGACAATCCCAACTCCCAGCTTATATTTCAAACTATTGAGGATTTAAACGCGGAAGGTTTCAGCACTCTGACCGATCAACGCCAGCAGGATGTAAAAGGCGTGGCAGTGTGGAAAAATAATAGGTGGCGCCTGATTTTCAACCGCTCTTTAACCAATGCCAATGCCAATGATGTTCAGTTTAAACAATCGGTTTTAATGGCCATCGCAGTCTGGAACGGTTCTAATAAAGAATTGAATGGGCAGAAAGGAATCGCAGGCTGGCTACTTTTAAAACTGGGTTAGAACGTCAGCGGTTTGCCACTTCTGCGCCATATTTTTTTTCAAGGTTGGTTTGAAACTTCTTCCATGGAGCTTGCAGGGCGGGAACGAGTTTTTCTTTTAATTCATTTGGGACGTAGTTGATTTTATCCACCGGCCAGCCTTCCACATTTTTCACGTCCAGATTTTCTTTCTTGTACGGGATTTGTAGAGCCTCTTCAAACCCATAAACCAAGGCGCTTGAATAGACTTTATGATATTGCTCTTCAACAATTTCTTCCGTTTTCATTCCATTTATAAACTTCTCGAACAGATCCTTGATGATGGGTTTCGCGTGTTCAATGAAATCCGGAGTCAATGCGGAGTATAAGGTGAAGTAAGTAATGAGAACATCCTGTAGCAGAAATTTTAGTTCTGCAATTTCTTTTTTTGGCGGTTTGATGTTGATGTTCAACAGTTCTTTGAGGACTTTAATATTGCGGATCATGTCGTAGATGATCGACTCTTCCCAGGTTGCTTCATTCCACACAAAAAAGGCACGCACAAATTTAGCTTTTCCCGTGTTGTCCCACATTTGCAGGGCTGTGGTCGGTCGTTCATTGTTGGAGTAGGGGATTGACTCTCCCCAACGCGGGTCCACCAGGTTCAACCCATAGCGTTTAAATGTCGTGCAACATGTCTGCTGGTAGATCTCCATCAAACACTCAAAGTTTTCTACTCTATCAAGAGGACTGTTTTGTGGCAGGTTGACGATGGAATACAGTCGGACCACATTTGTTTTGGCCTGTCCATCATCCAGGCCGACCATGTAGGAGCCTCCCCACATGCCGGCGGTAATGGGAACACTGACCTTATGCTGTTGCTTCATCTGCAGGGAAACGGACTCACCAATGACCTTGAAAAGGTTGTGCAGGTAATAAAGGTTTACCCGATTGTCTTTGGGATAAAGATGCCCCGGTAGAATTTTATATTGCATATTGTACGTGAGGTTGTAAATCACCCCAGCCCCTCTTCAAAAAGAGGGATCCATTAAAGCTCCCCTTTCTACGAAGAGGGTCGGGGGGATTTGATTTTCCTGTTTTCCTGAGCAAGTTATTGTACCCCTGCGGGGCATGCGTGATGTCTCTCTTCACTTGTCTTCATGCCCTGCAAGGGTAAAGGTTGATGAAAAATATAACGCACGCTGGTCTAGTTGTCAGTTACTGCGCCTTTGCTGGCTGAGCCCACAAGTTTGGCGTATTTAGCCAATACGCCCGTTTGATATTTTATTTTTGGGGCGATGAATTTCTTTTTTCTTTGTTCAAGTTCTTCATCGGACAATTTTACGTTTAGCTGATTGTGTTCGATATCGATGATAATGATATCGTTGTCTTTGATGAGAGCCAGTGTTCCACCCATTTGTGCCTCTGGCGCGATATGACCGACTACGATCCCATAGGTTCCTCCGGAGAACCGACCATCGGTGATGAGTGCGACTTTGTCTCCCAGACCCTTGCCTACAATAGCGGCAGTGGGTGCCAGCATTTCCCGCATCCCCGGCCCTCCTTTTGGGCCTTCAAAACGAATGACCACGATATCGCCTTCCTGAATGCGGTCATCGAGAATGGCATCCAGGCATTCTTCTTCTGAATTGAAGACACGAGCGGGTCCTGTGATGTTCCGGGTTTTAACACCCGAAACTTTTGCAACGGCTCCCTCCTCGCAGAGGTTGCCCTTCAGAATAACCAAATGGCCTTCCGTATATTTTGGCTGGTCCAGTGGCAAAATGACATCCTGATCTTCTCTCGGCTGGCCGGGAACATCCTTCAGGTTTTCGGCAATGGTTTTCCCGGTTGCCGTCAGGCAGTCGCCATGCAGGAGTCCGGCGTTCAACAGCATTTTCATTACTTGCGGAATGCCACCGGCATGGTGCAAGTCGATAGCAACATATTTACCTGACGGTTTTAAATCGCAAAACACGGGAATCTTTTTCCGTATGACCTCAAAATCATCCATGGACAACGGTACCCCTGTGGAGTGGGCTATGGCCAGCAGATGCAAAACTGCATTGGTGGAGCCGCCAACAGCCATCACAACTGCGATGGCATTCTCGAAAGCTTCTCGCGTCATTATGTCCCTTGGAAGAATATTTTTTTCGATCATATTTAAAAGGGCCTTGGCGCTTTGCCCGGTGCTGATTTCCTTATCCTTGTCTTCATTGGCCATGGTGGAACTGTAGGGCAGGCTCATGCCCATCGCTTCAAAGGCGGAGGACATTGTATTCGCGGTAAACATACCGCCGCAAGAGCCTAAACCCGGACAGGCATTTTTTTCAATTTCAACAAGTTCATTTTGGTCAATGGTGCCGGCGCCAAACTGCCCCACCGCTTCAAATACACTGACAACGGTCAGGTCTTTGCCGTCCAGGTGACCGGGCTTGATGGTGCCGCCATAAACAAAGAGTCCGGGAATATTCAATCGGGCCATAGCAATCATGGCTCCCGGCATATTTTTATCGCAACCCCCTATGCAAAGGACCGCATCCATGCTGGCACCCCGGCAAACGGTTTCGATGGAGTCGGCGATCACCTCGCGGCTGATCAGGGAACATTTCATGCCCTCTGTTCCCATGGAGATGCCGTCACTGATCGTGATGGTTCCGAACATCTGTGGCATGCCGCCACCTTTTCGAAGTTCTACTGAAGCGATATCAGCCAGTTTGCCGAGGCCCGCATTGCAGGGGGTGATATCACTTTGTCCATTCGCGATACCTATGATGGGTTTTTCGAAATCTTCATCTGTGAACCCTATTGCCCTGAGCATGGCGCGGCTGGGCGCTCGCCGGTCTCCCTGGGTGATAGCTCGGCTTCTGGCGTTGAGAGGTTGGGATTTTTGTGTCATCTTTATTTCCTTTTGGTTCACCTGTTAGAGACCTGACAGCATTATTTTAAGGGGGTCTCTATTTATTCGATAATTTTCTTTAAGGCAACTCGCAGGCCATTATTTTATAAGGTCCGCTCATGGCCGAAAGTAATTTTTAGAGATGCCCTTATTCAACTTGAGGTTTCAAGGGTTTTATCAGAAAGCGGAATTA